>JBDSIM010000314.1:0-15180 GCA_039917935.1 Cyclobacteriaceae bacterium
CAGTTTAATGGTTCCCAAAACATTTATGCTAAATGCTTTCCGTCCTTAATCCAATAGTATGATCGGAAGATCGCAATCTTGCTCAGGAATTACGATCACCATTGGAAATTCCTATTTCAGCATGTTGACGAAGTTACATGGAAGACGTGTATCAATATTATCAAAATTTATGCTGAATAGTATTAAATTGAACCGGAAATTGAACAGAAACATGGATGATAACCAGGCTTGGATTAGATCAATCCCCCTACATTTTTCCGAATAGAATGAAGCGGGTGGCAATTATTCAATCTAATTATATACCATGGAAAGGATATTTTGATATAATCGGCGTGGTAGATGAATTTATTATTTACGATGAAGTGCAATACACCAAGAATGACTGGAGAAACCGTAACAAAATCAAAACATCGTCAGGAGTCCAATGGATAACGATACCGGTTTACCAAAGAAGTCTTAGACAGAAGATTTCGGAAACTGAAGCCAACAGCAGAAAATGGGGGGTGAAAAACTGGAATACCATAAAGAGTAATTATGGAAGGGCTCCGTTTTTTAGTCTTTTTTCCTCGGAATTTGAGGAGTTCTACAATACTTCGAACCTGATGCTGATTAGCGAGATAAACGCCTTCCTTTTAAAAAAAATATGCATGATGATAGGGATCACTACTAAAATCACAAATTCCGCAGATTATTTTTTACAAGGCGATTCCACTGAAAAATTAATCAGCCTCTGCAAACAGGTTGACGCGCAGTGTTATCTTTCAGGACCTGCCGCAAAAAACTATCTTAAGGAAGATCTATTTCTGCAGGAGGGCATTCAGGTGGAGTGGATGGACTACACAGATTACCCCGAATACCCACAATTATATCCGCCTTTTAATCACCAAGTCAGCATTATTGATTTAATACTAAATACAGGACCAAATTCAATGAACTACATGAAATGCGGTAAAAAATGAAGCTGAGTATTGTCACGACAATGTATTATTCCAGGGATTACCTGCACGAGTTTTACCTGAAAACAATTGCAGCCGTTCGCCACTTGAACTTGTCCTATGAATTTATTTTTGTAGATGACGGTTCTCCAGATGACTCACTCCGTGTAGCTATAGAGTTACTAGAGAATGACTCGAACATAAAAGTCATCCAGCTCTCCAAGAATTTTGGACATCAAAGAGCTATCATGACAGGACTTCAGAATACTACGGGAGATTACGTTTTTCTCATTGACTGTGATCTGGAAGAAGACCCCGGGCTTTTGAATATTTTTTGGGAAACTATCATGCAGCATCCTGATCTGGATGTTGCTTATGGTGTTCAGATAAAACGGAAAGGCGGCTGGTTTGAACGGATTAGCGGAAGATTTTTTTACAAGGTTCTTTCGGTCCTTTCTTCCATTGAGTATCCGGCTGATACGCTAACCTCACGTATCATGAGCCGGAATTATATAGAAGCTATAAAAAAATTTCAAGAGAAAGAACTTGATCTTTGGGGTGTTTTTGTTTTAGCAGGATTTAAGCAGATAGGTATCCCGGTAAGCAAGGGCCATAAAGGAAGTTCCACCTATACCCTGATGAAGAAAATACGCAGGGGAACGGAAATCGTTACGTCCTTCAGTAACCGTCCGCTTTACGTTACTTTTTTTCTGGGCATTATTTCATTCTTTGTTGCTGCCGTCATTATCTCTGTAATTATTTATAAGAAGTATTTTTTGCAGGTCGATGTTGAGGGATGGGCAAGTATTCTTGCGAGCGTCTGGCTGGTCGGGGGGATGATCCTTCTCATGTTGGGTATTTTCGGTGTCTATCTCTCGAAAATGTTTTTGGAAATAAAGAACCGACCTTTAACGATTATTAAGAATGTCTATTCCAAATAAGCCAATTCATTCAAGTTCAGCAATCGTCGATTTTTACACAGGGCAATTAAACTCCCATGGAGATACATCAAAAGGCGTTGGTTGGAAAAACGACGAAGCTCAAAATGTGAGGTTTAAGCAACTAGCGAAAGTGATTCAAAATGAATCAGATTTTTCCATTAACGATGTCGGATGCGGAACTAGCAAATTTCTTGATTTTTTACACACTGAAGGTTTTTCCCCGTCTCTTTATCTTGGCTACGATATCCTGGAAGAGATGATTGAGGTTTCTAAGAAAAACCACCCAGTAAGTGAAAGAATTAAATTAAAGCGGATTGAGGCTGTCGAGGAAATATCGGCGGCAGACTATAGTATCGCCAGCGGCATATTTAATGTGAAATATGATTCTCCCGAGTACGAATGGTTGCATTATGTCCTGTCCGCCATCGAGGCAATGAATGAAAAGAGCCGCCGCGGTTTTGCTTTTAATCTTCTGACAAAATACTCGGACAAAGAATTTATGCAGGCTTACCTTTACTATGCTGATCCGCTATATTTTTTTGATTATTGTAAACGTAATTTTGCGAAAAACGTGGCAATATTGCATGATTATGATCAGTATGATTTCACTATTATCGTCCGGAAGCAATGAGCAACCCCTTGGGAAATAGTTTATGATCGGTTTTAACAGGCCCTATATAACAGGCAAAGAATTTGACTACATAAAAGCCGCCATCAAACTGGAGAAACTTTCAGGCAATGGGTTTTTTACAAAAAAGTGTCACGAATTTTTTCAGAAAAGATACGGATTTAGTAAAGCTCTATTGACGCATTCAGCTACGGCCGCGCTGGAAATGGCTGCGATCCTGATAGACACTCGACCAGGTGATGAGGTTATTATTCCCTCCTATACATTTGTTTCTACGGCGAATGCTTTTATTCTTCGCGGAGCAACGATCGTTTTTGCCGACAGTCAGGAACTTAACCCCAATGTAAGTGTTGAACAGATCCGTCCGCTAATTACAAAGAAAACGAAGGCTATTGTAGTTGTCCATTATGCTGGTTTTGCCTGTGATATGGATCCGATCATGGAGCTGGCAACCGAACGGAACATTTTTGTTATTGAAGACGCGGCTCAGGCGATCGATTCTTTTTATAAAGGCAGGCCATTGGGAAGTATCGGACATCTGGCCGCATTTTCTTTTCATGAAACAAAAAATATTATCTCCGGAGAAGGTGGTATGCTCATCATCAACGATGAGCGTTTTTTATTAAGGTCAGAGATTATCTGGGAAAAGGGAACCAACAGGGCCGCTTTCTCTAGAAAAGAGGTTAATAAATATAATTGGATAGACGTCGGATCATCCTTTTTGCCCTCAGAGCTAACAGCAGCATTTTTATTGGCCCAGCTGGAAAAGATCGACTTCATCCAGAACAAAAGAAAAGAGAATTGGACTTATTACTTTGGTAAACTTGATGCATTTCGCGAGCATTACAAGTTAGGACTTCCGAAGTTTGACGATTTTGGAACCAATAATGCCCATATGTTCTATATTACGGTAAGCAATCTGCAAGAACGGGATGAGATGCTGCAGTATTTAAAACACTATGGTATCCAGGCTATTTTTCACTATCTGCCTTTACACGACAGCCCTTATTTTAAGAGTCTTCAAAGTGAATCGTTAACGCTGCCCAACGCAGAGCGATTTGGCAATACGCTTATCCGTTTACCTTTTTACCTGGAACTTAGCCAGGTGCAGATGGATCTGGTCGTTGAAAAAGTTTTTGGTTTTTATAATAAAGCCAAGGCGTCGGAATGAGAAAGCTGGATTCGGAAAATTATCGTTCGCTTGAAACAAGGGCTACCTACCTGCTTTTATCGATAGTAACTTTAGCGGGAATTGTTTTAAGGTTGTACCATATAAATTACCAAAGCCTTTGGTATGATGAGCTGCATTCAATTATTCCAACGGACCCCGTGAATTCTGTGTCTTCAATAATAGAATATTCGAAGAGCGACCAGCCGCCTTTCTTTTTTATATACCTGCATTATTTTTTTCATCTTTTCGGATATAATGAAGTTACCGGTCGTATGGCTTGTGCTCTGTTAGGAGTTGCAGCCATTCCGGTAATGTATCTGCTGGGAAAAGAAATTGAAGGGCGCTCCGTCGGCCTTTTTGCAGCGCTTTTGACGAGTCTCAATTACATGCACATTTATTATTCGCAGGAAGTGAGATTCTATTCCATGGCATTTTTACTTACGGCGCTTTCGTTCTATTTCCTACTACGTGCCTTCAAAGGAGGAAGATTGATAGACTTTGTTTTGTATACCCTTTTTACGACTGCGCTTTTATATACACATTATTATGGGTTGGTGATTTATGGCGTTCAGGTAATTGCTTTCCTAGTTCTTTTAATTTATAGGAGGGATAAAAAATTTCTTATTGGGTCAATCGTTTCCGGAATCTTGATTTTAGTTCTATTTATTCCGTGGCTGCCTGTAATTCTAAGTGATTTGGAAATTTCTATTTTTTGGATTAAGGAGCCATCACCCTTTTTTGTAGCCGAATATTTTTATTACTATTTTGGTAAGGACGCCCTGGTTTCGGGATTATTCATTTTACTTTTGATCTTGTTTTTTAAATTTCAGCTCGGGCGAAGCAAATTGCAGGGAGACCAATCAGCGGTCAACATGACGCTGATGGTTTGGCTTATTTTTTCATATTTGATACCGTATGTAAAATCGGTTGTCGGTCCACCGATGCTGCATGTGCGGTATACAATTGTTTCATTACCCGTTTGGTTCTTAATTTTTTCTTCCGGCTGGGGTCATATTAAGAACCTCAAATTGAAGTATGCGATTGTGGTTGTGGTAAGCTTATCAATGCTTCTGAATTTGATTTTTATCAGGAAACATTACGTGAAGATTGATAAACAACAGTTCAGGGAAGTGAGTAGTCTTGTTAAGACAAGGAATGAGGGTAGGCTTCCCATATATTCTGCTTTTCCCTGGCATTTCAATTTTTACTTCAGGGACTATCTGGTGAAAACCCGCGAATTGAAATTGACAAATCTTGTACAGGTTGATGATTTCTGGTTATTACATGTAGAATTTTTCTCTGCGAACGAAAAAGCGGATATTATAAACAGTCTGGAAGGGAATTTTGAAATAATTGAAAGATACCCATTCCATAAAACCGAGGCACTTTTGATGAAGCGGGTTAAAAAATAAATTTATTTCGTAACCTACCTAAATCTCTCCTTTTTTTAATTGCGGATCCTTACGGGCATAATAATCAGCGAGAAATTTTTCGAGAATTAAACAAAATATAGTTGCCAGGAAAATGATTGCCGCAAACAAATAGGTGTCGCCAATATTTCTGAATAGGATGGCAAGTCCTATAAAAAATACATGGACAAGGGTTAGAATAAATACCGCCTGACTGTGACTTAAATTTAGTCTAATCAGGGCATGATGTATATGTCTTTTATCAGCCTTAAACGGGGAAATGTTTCTGTAAAGCCTTATTACTATTATTCTAAAAGTATCGATGAGAGGAATAATCATGACGCAAATGGCTGTGCCAACAGAAGAATTAAATTTAAGGATATGATCAGAATTAAGACTATGATTAACGTTAATAAACTGAATCATCAATATTGCTAAAAGGGTACCAATGACAAGGGATCCGGTGTCTCCCATGAAAATCGTTGATGGCTCCCAGTTTTGGAAAAGAAACGCCAGAATCCCTCCGGCAAGGGCAAAACTTAAAACGGCGTATTGGTAATTTTCTGTGAAGAAAAACCAGGAGCCAAAAATTAATGTGGCGATAAAAGAAAAAACTCCCGCCAGCCCATCAATTCCATCGATCAAATTCAACGAATTAGTTATTAATACAATGGTCATTAAGGTTACCAGATAGCTAAGAGCGGTGGGAAATTCTATGTCAATAGAGAAAAGATAAAATGATGTTAACCTGATATCCAGCACAAAGAATATAAGGGTAGCGGTGATCCATTGGGCTATGAGTTTTGCCAGTGGCTTGAGGTGAATTAAATCATCTAACAGGCCTATAATAAAGGGTATAATGAGTACGGGAAGGAAAAAAAATGTGTTTGACCACTCTGTTTGGTCCGTAAAGCAGAGCGAACCAATGGTAAAGCCAAAAAAGATGGCTACTCCTCCTAAAGACGGTGTTACTTTTTTATGGATCCGCCTTCGGCCAGGATGGGCCATAAACTTTTTTTTTTGGCGAATCTGATAATAAATGGAAGGAAGGCAAAAGATACCAGGAAAGATGTTATGCCGGCAAGAAAGGATGGGATCATACTCCGATCAAAAAGCTAAGCTAAACAATTTTAATTAGGGTACGAATTTCTGAGGCTAATACGCTTGTTGATCATCCTTGATAAAGGAGATTATAGTAGCAATCACAATTTTAAGGTCCAGAACGAATGACCAGTTCTCAATATAGAAACGATCCAGTTTTACACGGCCGCTCATAGAATGATCATTGATTGTTTCACCCCGGTAACCTTTGGCCTGGGCCAAACCTGTGATACCGGGTTTTATATAATGTCTGGCCATGAATTTTTCAATTCTTGGAGAGAATTCTTCATTCAATTTAATTGGATGCGGCCGCGGACCGATGATTGACATTTGTCCTTTCAAAACATTAATAAACTGGGGGAACTCATCCAGACTACTTTTACGCAAAAATTTTCCAATCCAGGTAACACTTGTGTCATTCTTGGTAGCTTGCTTAAACTCAGGATGATGCACAATCATTGTCCGGAATTTAAGGCAGTTAAATGGTTTGTTCCCCTTACCAGAACGCTTCTGCTTGAAAAATACAGGTCCTTTCGAATCGAGCTTTATGATTAAAGCAATAATGGGAATCATCCAGGATAACACGAACAAAATGACCAGACTGGCAAAGATCACATCGAAAACTCGTTTTATAACTTGATTGCTCCTTTCATCAAGGGGTACCGCCGCTACATTCAGTACTGGTATATTATCATACCTTTCAAGGGATACACCGCGCGAAAAAAATCCGCGATAATCAGTGATGAGTTTAACTTTAATCAGATTGGAGAGGCCAAAATCTATCAGATATTTTACCTTGCTATTGTCAGTATACGGCAGGCAGCAGTAAATTTCATGAACGTCATTTGCTTTACAGAAAGCATCCAGATCCTCTATGGGATTCACTTCTCTGTTTCTTATTTTTTCATCAAAGTAACCCAGGAAACGATAGCCAAATTCGGGATGCAGCCGAAAAAATTTTCGCATTTCCCACGCAAGGTCTCCAAATCCCACAATGACTACGTTTTTGAAGTTCAACTTTTTGTTGACAAATAGCTTGTTAAAGTAGAAGTAGATAATCCTCCACACAAATAACAGAATCACGGAAATACAAAAAGTAAGCAGCAGGTGTGCCGATCGGGTTACGCCAGCATTGATGAGAAATAAGCTTCCTGCAACAGTCAAAAAATGGATAAAAAAGAAAACGAGGTGGGCTCTTAATATCTTTGCGAAACGGGAGACACGCGAAAATTTATATGGGTTGAATAATACGGCAAGGACCAACCAGGCTATATTAAGGCAAGCTAAAAGAATCAATGATTGTTTCGAAAAAAATGGGTAGGTCGGCAACAGAGCCCAGGCAACAAAGGCAGCAAGGTTCAAAATACCCAAATCGCCTAGTAAAAAAATAAACCTAAGGTTTCCTGAGAGGGATTTCCGCATTACTTGAAAATTAAACTTCTAGTACAATCAGGGATTTGACACCATCTGAACTCAAAAAGTTGGAACGGCAAAGATAAAAAAAATGCCAACAATCAAGCTAAAAGTTGCCACTCGCTACCAAACGACCGTTAGTTTTAAGAAAAGCAGTTGCCAATTTCTAAACAATAAGCAAGGAGAGACCTTCAATTGCGACGGCTATTTTGAAACTTGCCCAACCACTTCAGCTTGAGGGTCAGGTACATGAACAAAGTATTGTATATGAGATATCGTCTAAATAATCTGTTGGGTTCCTGAGAAAGCCTGAATAACCACTCGAGGGAGAACTTGCGCATCCACATCGGAGCTCTTTTAGTAATTCCCGCGTATACGGGGAAGGCACCACCAACACCCAGGAGCATGGCGTTAATCTTGTTAGAATGATCAGCCATCCATTTTTCTTGCTTGGGGCAACCCAGCGCAACAAAAACCAATTGAGCGCCAGAGGAATTGATTCGGTTGATATAATTTTCATCGTCAATAGACTTCTCAAAAGGTGGAGAAAACAAGCCGGCGATTTTCAGTGTCGGAAATTCTGTTTGAGTTTTGATTCGAATTCTTTCCAGGAGCCCATTGCTCGTTCCAAAAAAGAAAACTTGCAGGTTGGAAATTTCTGATAACCTGAGGAGATCAGGAAAAGCATCCATACCGGCAATTCTTTCCTGTGATTGACGATAGAAGGAGTACAATGCATTAACCACGGGCATACCGTCTGGAAGCACAAGTGTTGCACGATTTACCTGATCGCAGAAAGTTTTATTCTTATGGGCTTCAATAATCATGTGCACGTTTGCGAAACACACATAACCCGGGATTCGATTCTTACTTTTTTCAATGATTATTGTTAATGCCTCATTGTATTTCACTAAATCGATGTTCAGTGAAATTATTTTCTTTGTTAATCTCTTCTTTTTTTGGTCCATGCTTCTTCTTCGGTTCACAAAAGTATCAATTTAGCCTTTTGAATTCTTTGAAAAACCTTAAGAATTACCCAACGGCAGTTTGGCGAATTGGGCCTGAGGATTCAACATTAGGTAACTCCTCTCGAATTTTGGAATTAAGAAAAATATAGCTAAAGACAATAAAAAATAGGGTCCCTTTATTGACCACGAGCATCGCTTCGGTTATGCAGGCCAGCATAAAAAGCAATAAAAACGAGAGATAAAGAAAATCCTGCCTGTTCAAACCTTCCTTGACCTGTATGTAAAATATAGAGAGCAACAAGGAAAGCCCAATGAGGCCTAAATTAAGGGCAGTTTGAAGGTATTGGTTGTGCATATTAAATTCAAGACGAACTCCTTCAGTATACTTGTGCTCAAGAAATTTTTTATTGAGTTCGGATTGATGGTCCCCCGTGCCTACGCCGAACAAAACATTTTCGCGAATCGCTTCTATTCCTGGTATCCATATATGTGTTCTTGCGAAATAACTCCCATAATTGGAGCTATCGTAATTATCTTTAAGCATATCCATGAATCGGGTTTTAACTACCGGATTCAGGATTACAAATACCGCAAACACAAAAGGAACTAACGCAGCAAGAATGTACATGTTCTTTGATCTCATCTGACGACCATATAGGATCAGGTTAATCAAAATAGTGAGCATTAAACCAACCATAACAGTTCGTGCTCCCAGCGCGACGATAACAACAAGAAAGTAAACGAGCAGAAGTGCAACAAAGAAAATTTGCATCCTGGAAAGCGTTTCGTATTTTTCTTTCAGCATGTCTAATAGGATTAGAATGCAAAAGCTTAGATAAAGTGCAAAATAAACAGCATGCATGCCAATGGGCTCTGATACTCTGTCATGGGAAAAAAGCCACTCATGAAAAACCTGGTCATACAGCGTTATGCTTTCGTGCAAATTAACACCAATACAAATTAGGGAAGCGATAAAGCAACTCACTACAAAGGATAGTAATATGCTTTTTCTAGCGGATGGACTTACGTTAAAATCTAAGAAAATGATAGGTAATAAAATAAAACTCTGATGTTTGTCAAGTGTAAAAATTCCGATTTTCAGATTTTGTTGCTCCGTATAGAATAAGCCCAGAACTTCAAGAAAAAAATAGCCAATAATTAATAATGACAATTTGTTGACCCGTAAAGCATGCCATCGTTTTTGGGTTATAATGTTGAACAGCGACAAAGTAGCAGCTAGTCCTATCAAGACGTTCGATATCTTAAGATAGAACGGAAGCGACGCCACTAATAGCACTAAAATGATCAATCGGATTTTATTATAACTTATCACAAATGAATTTAGATTTATTAAATTACCTTTCATATTCATTTATGGCTGTTTGATAAATATTAATTAAATTATTGTAGTTGGTCTCGTGGGTATATTTTTCTGTATAGGTTTTTCTGGCGTTCTGATAAAGGTGTTGAAGTGAGAAGTGCTGTAAATGAAAGTTTTGAAGCGTATTTTTTAACGCGGGAACGTCATTCGTTTTAAAATGAATTCCATTGTACCCATCCGAAACAATTTCATTTAAATTGCCTCCATTGGAAATAATAACAGGGGTTCCCGTTGAAAATGCTTCAAGAATGGTGATTGGCAGGCATTCGTACCATACAGAAGGAAAAACCATGGCCCTGCATTTTTTCAAACGCGATATAATATAGTTTTTATCGCGATACCCGGAAAACTGGATGTTTTGATTGAAAGAGGCTGTTTCTTCCACAAGGGGCTTGAGCGGGCCATCTCCTATGATTTCAAGCCGTAAATCCGAGCTATCAAAAGCTTTCAAAAGAACTTCAATTCCTTTTTCTTTTGATAACCGGCCGATAAATAAAAAATAATCCTGTCTTTCTTCATAAGGGTAGATTTCGGTGTCGTCAACACTACTTGGCTTGACCACAATTCTATCAGGGGATAGTCTAAGGGAAGAATTAATATATTTTTCTCTCCCAAATTCAGTTACTGCTATGTATCGTGTTACTTTTTTGTTCCATGTATCCATTAGTTTGTGGATACCAGTGGCCATTATGAGGTGTGCGGATTGGACCTTTGAGTTACGATGACACTTATACCTAATTCCGTAAGACGGGAATTTTTTCTGAATGCAAAGTTCACATGGTTGCGAATTCCGCATTAATAGGCCGCCAGCACAGATAAGCCTGTAGTTCTGGAGGGTAGCAATGATAGGTATATTATTATTCTTAGCTGAAAAAAAAATGGAAGGCGAAGCCAGATAAAAGAAATTATGTACGTGAATGATATCAGGTTCAAAATTATGAATAACGGTATTCATCAGCCGTTCTGATCTCTTATTATAAATCAGTTCGTAAGCCAGTTTTAATTTTGCTTTCAGGCCAATAATTTCATTGTTATCAAAGACCAGCGATTTGACAGCATGGCCGTATTTTTTTAGAAGTTCTTTTTCCGAATCAAAAGTAGCATCTTCTCCACCGTATTGTTGGTACCGATTATGGACGAGCAGTATCTTCATCTTTGTTTTTCTACAACAATTATCAGGTTATGGAAAAGATCCTGCCTTTTAGGGAATATGGCAGCGATACAAAACCCAATTATGTTAAGTGGGGTGATCAATATCAATGTGCAAAGGGTGTTCCAGATTTTATTTTTTGTATGAAATAAGGTGTAAACATATAAGGTGGATAACTGGATGATACACTCTAAAAAATGGCCGTTTTTTTCTAATGATAAAATATGAAACCCTTTTTTCTCAAGGATAGTGCGCATGGCAAATGAGGTGTAGCGTGCATAGTCATAAGGGACTTCATGTTCGGGCCACGCAAAAGGTACTGTAATTAATCCGCGCCCTCCTGTTTTTGTCACCCGATTAATTTCTTGTATTATTTGCTCCAGGTTAAAAAGGTGTTCAAATACTTCACTGCATAAAAAACTATCGAAAGTTTCATCCGGGAAAGGTATGGTCTTGCCATCGTAAAACACATCGATTTCCGAATTAGTGTGGGAATGTCCACTTACCGCTATATCAACTCCAATGTACTTGTCAACGCGAATGAGGTTCCTGTAGGGTTTTCGCCCGCATCCAAAATCCAGCAGGATACCGCTTAAATGATGACTGTTCTTTTTGATATGTTTATGCAAACCTTTCCGAAGAAAAAAAAACGGATTAACAAAAATGCTGAGGAAATTCGGCTGGAAACTTTGCTTCTTTAAATGATTAAGAATGAATGCTTTCATTTTCCAGATTTTTTAATGGATCATGTTTTTGATGCAGAAATATCAGAATGAAGAAATAAAAATAGAACATTATCTCGAAATAAATGAAAACATTGTCTGTGAGGATCAGGATATTGAAATACAATAAAACCACCGCTGCTTTGTTGCTAAATAAGTTTTTATAGAAAACGATAAAAAGCCACGCAACGAAAATTACAATTCCGAACTCAAAATAATTTTTGAGAACTTCAGAGTGAAGGTTCACGGGGATGCCATAAAAATTATACATGATATCATCGATTTGACCTAATCCAGACCCCATCCAGTTTATTGTACCTGCCTTCTCAAATGCCTCTGTATAAAAGGTCTTCCTGCCCATCATAAATCGGTCTGTTGAAAACCCCGTTTTTTCGAAAACAAACGCGTCGAATTTCCCTGTGACAATAAGATGCGTGAATTTGACAAAAAGTAAATTGACTGATATTCCAAGAATAGTGAGAAGTTTTCGATATCGGGTGACGCGTATATGAAACAAAGAAAGGGTAAAGTAGGCTGCGCAGGAGATCATCACCGCGGCAATTACAATTCTCTTAAAGCACAGCACAAAAAAAATGAAAGCTAATATTTGATACCAACGGGGGTATTTTTCTATGAAAAAGTATATGACTAAGAAACCAAATAGGTAGGCCAAATTGTTTTCGGTAGGGAACTCTGAAGAAATAATACCGTTTTTTAGAACGTCAAGATCAGTTATAACTGAGAGGAAATCGAAACCTTCTTCGTAAAAGAATATTCCTATATTAATAAAGAGTATAGCGCGAACATACTGGCGGGTTTTATCAGCATTAAAGTAAGGTAAGATAAAAGCAAGGAATAGAAGCGGTGAAAGGATGAAAACGGCATTGGGAAAGAATCTTCCTGAAAGATCCGTTAAAAAGAGGGCCTGAATTAACAGATACAAAATGGTAAGGCCGTAAAACAGTATAAAACTGTAGTAATACCAGAAAATATTTTTATCAACGGACAGCGCTCTGGTTCTAAAATAGATGGAAAGGGGAATCAAGGGAAGCATATATTTTATATACCTCAGGGGGTAGAATACACTGGCCAAAACCATAGTCACCAGAAATACCACTAAGAAGAGGAAGAAACCATTTATTTTCATCTTGTTCAAGGCTGCAAAAGTAAAGCACGGTGGTGAATATTGTGCTCTTTTTTACTTTTTGATGTTTGGAGACAATCTCCCTGTATAGGAGAACAGGTTGGTAACATGGTATACGAGTCTTCAACCTTAAAATTGGCGTTTCCAGTTTGTTTTGATTTATTAATGCCATTTTTCTCCCTTAAATCGTTGATTGCCGAGAACATTTCACAATGGAAGGATTGGACCGAATCTATGGTAAAGTTGTTATAATTTAGAATAATGAGTTTTTTCTTGCCTGCTTTTTCTATCTCGGCACACAGTTCAGCAGGTTTGTTTATCCTTCCAATCTCAGTTCTGGGTTCAAGCGGGTATTGATCAAAGCCATAGTCAGTTGCCGGGCAATAATCATAGGGGATTCCATGAAGTGTTGCCATCCCAGTAAGGACGGGTATAACGAAGGGTATAGCATTGCAGGAAAACGCACTATGTAATCCGTGTTTGTTCTCAATAAAAACAAATGTGCTAAGTCTATCTTCTCTCTTATTTAATTCATGCAGTCTTTTAAAAAAAATAAACTCGACATCATCATTAATACTTAGCTGTGGTTGATAAAGAATCGCCCTAAAGTTGTCGCGGGTTGTTTTCCCAGAGTGAAACGTTGCTTGCAATAACCTCCTTCTTGGTATCATAAGGTTAGCTGATTTATCTACCATATATTTTCTCAAGGAGAGGTTTTTATAACCAAGTAATTTAAAGTGATGCTTGAAATTCTGACCAATAAAAAATAGGCAAGCGAGAAACAGCACCAGGGTTAATACTTTTCTTTTTGAATTGTTAAAAACCATTAAGTCATTTACGCTTCCTAAACAGGAAAGGGTGAAGGCAAGAGCAAGCCAGATTTGTGGTTCCATAAAATAATTGGCCGATCCTCCATGGAGTTTTAGAAATGCTGCCGGCAGAAACCCCATCACGCTGGCTGTCAAGGCCAGTTCAAGGGCATAAAAATTAAGTTTTCCGGATTGAACTTCTTTTTTATGCCTGAATTTATAAATAACAATGAAGGCGAGGGCCAGAACCCACCAGTAGAAGAGTATAAAAAAGACAATCAATGGGACATCAATGTAAGCTTCCAGGTAATGAAAAAAATCGATTTCCCCTTGTCCTTTGTTAAATTGATGGGTTGACAATAAAATGCAGGCCGATAATATTACGGTGACGAGAATTGAAAATGTGAAAACAGCATTCCGGAACAGTTTTAATCTTAAAAATGTATATCCTGCGAGCGAAAGGGCTATATACAATGTCGATATTTTGACAAGGCCGATGAATGCGAAAAGGAATGGAGCGAGAATCAATGAGAAAATTATTTTTTCTGAAAGCGTTTCGCTCCCTGCGCAGTAGCTTTTCCAAAAACGGAAGCAAAGGTCGAGTAGAACAAAAAGAATGATAAGGGACAAAGTATACGACTCACTTAGCAGGACCGCATATGTGGCAGCACCTGCCCGGTTCAGATAGTTAAAATCAACCAGGCCTATAAATCCCCAAAAGAAAACCAGCCAGAACAGGATTGCATACTTTGGTTCTGTGATCTTTAGCGAATTTGTTTTATTTGAGATCGTGTAAATGAATTGAAGGAAGATTTTAAAAAAAAGAGACAGAAAAATGATTGGAAAAGCCATTGGATAGAATATTATCATATCCATCCTCAGCAAATGTGACAACTGAACAAATAGGAAGTGGCTGCCAAAATGATAAGGAAAATATGTTATGCCTTCTATTCCGACAGAAGGCACTCCGTATGTTTTAATCATTTCCGCCATGGCAATATGAAATAGCGTATCGACGTGCGGTAGTTCTATAGCAAAACTTTCAAAATAGAGTGGGGAATAGACACCATATCCCCAGAAAATTGAGGCCACCCAAATGGCAAAAGATATGGAGATGCCGATAATTATGAGATTCTCTTTTTTCTCTTGCTGAGGGAAGTATTTAAACAGAAAATGAGCGAACAACCCGTAACCTGAAAGGCTGATTATCCAGCTCACAAAACCCAATCCGCTTACCAATGCCATCAGCATTCCTATGCCAGCCAAACCAATCAATGTGCAAATAATGAAAAATGCGTCGTTGAGATACCATTTTTCGTGTTCACCAAACCGCCCCTGGGCTAGACGCCCAGAGCACAAAAGGAGAAACGTGATTCCCAGTACTTGAAACACCGAACCAAAATGCAAG
>JBDSIM010000315.1:0-7675 GCA_039917935.1 Cyclobacteriaceae bacterium
AAAGAAAATTTTCTCTTGATACAAGATGAGGCGCATGTCCTCCGGGATATTCTACTACGCGCGAGTGAGGAACATTTTCTGCAAGCCCGTCAATAACATTGTGCAGCCACTTGGTAGAGCCGGTGCCTTTCACCAGCAACGCAGGATGCTGAAATTTTCTGAGTCGCTGCACGCTGTCTCTGAAAGTAACAGGATATGGATTGCAGCGCAGTGATTGACGAAACGGAACCCATCCTTTCCATTGCGGCAAATCGCGGGGCGATTGACCGGGCGATACAAATCCAGCATGACCTAAAAAATCCGCAAGCATATCTTCTGTAATATCCCCTTTGAAAGTCATAAAGAAGTCAGCGGCCTTCTGCATCTCTTTATCAAACCTTCCTGTTTCGCGAAGCACCCAAATGGCAGGTGGTTCAATGAGTGTAAGCGTGCGGATTTGTTCGGGATGGTCAAGTGCATAATCAAGTGAAGTGAATGCGCCAAACGACCAGGCTACTATATCAACAGGCGAAGTGAATCCCAGTGAATCTAACGTAGCGGCAAGTGCACCGCTTTCTGTTTTCACAGAATAATTATCAGGCAGTGTGCGGTTCTCCAACCCGTATTGCACAGCTAGCAATTGCACCCGAATCACTTTTCTTTTTTTCGCAATAAAAATATCTACAAAGGGTTCCCAGCTTTTCCATCCGGTCAGTCCACCACCCACCAGGACGAGAGGATTCCCTTCGCCTTTTACTTCGCATTGCATCTTCAATGTAGTATCCATAGTTTTCAGATTTTTATTTGTTTGAGAATAACTTTTTGATGCGGAACTAAAGAGAACAATTGCGCAAATAATTCCGGTAACTACGGTGTTCGGTATTTTTTTCATAACTCTCTTATTTTATTTCAATTAAATATTGAGTTGTCAGTTTGGTGTTAGCACTGTCATCTGGCGGCCTTGGCCACAACGTGAATGCATACTCGATTGCCGCCAGTGCCTTTTTTTCTCTCTTGTCGTACGTTGATTTGTTTATGGTTGTTAGTCCGTCATGGGATAAGTAGTCTTGTCCACCGAATAGTTATTGTAAAACCTAAATGCGGGTGGGGCAACCTTGGAGAATTTTTAGCGTTATGGTTGCGACTCTGTCCAGTATTGGTGCGGGGGTGCGGTACTCTTGACAAAGCTTTGGTTTTGCGGGTGGGATTGTGCGGGCTTTGCCATGTGTTATTAAAGCAGCAATTTTTAGTGCTGCTTTGGATGGATTGTAGGGTGTTCCGTAACCTGTACAGAAGGTAATTAAGTCCTCGAAGGTCGCGACATTTTTTGCATGACCTGTTTCTGTGGTACTTGGCATAAACGTTTTGATTTAAAGGGTTACTACTGCAACAACAAGAAAGCAATCCCACGTGCCCACACGTGAAGCGTATATGGATGTGAACTGTAAAACTAATTTAAAAAGGGTTTGGGAATTTTACAATAAACAGGTATAGATATTGTTTAACAGTGTAATAGTGTTTCTGATGAGTTTTGAGTATTACTTACTGCTTGTATAGCCCATGACTAAATGAATGACTTGATACCTGATACCATGCGATTGCTTCGTTTACTAACTGATTGTTTACTGAATGAGCGGTAGAATTAGAAGTAGTAAAATTGACTGTGAACTGAGACACCTTTTTTTGTGGCGATAGTATAATCAACTCTCCTTCTCTTATAAAACCGAGGCTTTGATAGGTACTAACAAAGGCTCTTTCCCTACCTTCTTCTAATTGAAACATATCGTAGCCGAAAAATTTACTTGTATAACTAAAATTAAGCAAGCCTAATAATGTGGGGCCGATGTCGATTTGGCTCATTAGTCTGTCCATATGTGCCCGTGTAATATTAGCGGGTGAATAAATAAGTAAGGGTATATGGTATTTATTGACGGGAAGTTCTGATTTGCCAGCACTTGATGCACAGTGATCGGCAACAATTACAAATATTGTATTATTAAACCACGATTTTAGGCTGCATGATTTAATGAATTGACCAATGGCATAATCGGTGTATTTTACAGCTCCCGCTCTACTAGTGTGTGATGGAATATCGATGCGGCCATCGGGGTAGGTATAGGGGCGGTGGTTGGATGTTGTCATTACGTGTTCAAAAACCGGCTTTCCATTTGCCATTGTTTTTTCTATTTCTTGTTGTGCCAATGTAAAAAGGTTTTCATCGGCAACACCCCAAATGTTTTCATAATCAATTTGCTCATCTTTTAAACTACTTCTGTCTACGACTTTATAATTGTTATTGGAAAAGAAGTAATTCATGTTATCGAAGTATCCATATCCTCCATAAATATATTTGCTTTCGTACCCTTTGTCGGTAAATACTTTACCCAATGAAAAAAGATTTTCATTGTCAGGTCTCCTTACAATGGATTGGCCGGGCGTGGGTGGTATGCACAGTGAGAGAGCCTCTAACCCTCTTACCGTGCGTGTTCCGGTAGCATAGAGATTGGTAAAAAATAGACTGTGCTCAGACAGTGAATCTAAAAATGGCGTCAGGTGCTGGGTATTTCCGAAGCTATCCATGAAATCGGCACTTAAACTTTCTACTGAAATTAAAACAACGTTTAGCTTTTTCTCTTCACCTGCATGTGTTATCATTCTTTCGGTGCTGTTTTGAACTCCCGGTAAATAGTCACTTTCGGGTGTTTTTAATAATGATTTAAGAAGCGCAAAAGAATCTTGTTCGGCACGTGTTTGATAGAATTGATCGTAGCTGAGTTCATTATTGAAGTATGCTGAAAATAATTCGTACATACCATTTCCTGCCAATTCGTTGGCATACATATTTTTGCTAAACTGATGTAGCTTGTTGGATACTAAAAAGTAAGAAAGTACGGGAAGGATTAAAATGGGAATAGCCCATACGCTTCGTTTGCAAAAATATGTGGTTTTACCAGATGCGTTTATAAATGATTTCAAAAAATAAACAAGGCCAAGGGTAGTAAATATCAAGCCTGCTATAATCCAACCGATTGGATATGATTGTTTAATGTTGCCTAATACTTCTGTAGTATAGACAAGGTAATCAACCGCAATGAAATTGAATCGGGCGTTGAACTCGTCCCAAAAGAAAAATTCAGAAACAGCATCGAATAATAAAATGAGGGTAAAGCATGTGAAAATGCTGTACAGAATAAAGCGATGCCAGTTCTTATGAAAAACACGAGGAGGAACTACCCATAAATAAACGACCAATGGGATTATAAAATAGCCGGCATTAATGAGATCATAGAAAAAACCAATTAAAAAAATTCCCGGCACTTGAATAACCGAAATTTCATTTGCAGAAAGAATGGTTAGTAAAATGCGCGTAGCGAACGAAATACCAACTAAGAGTAATGTCAACAAAGCAATTAAGCGAATGCGTTGATCTATTGGTTCAACTATATTCTTAGTATGGATTGAATTTGTGGACATCGATTTAAAAGAGATTAATTAGTTGAATATTTTTTACTGCATTTTTGCTTTTGCCTTCATTCCAAAGTGTTTTCGCATGAAGCGTTTTATATGAATGCCGCTGCAAAAAATTAAGATTTTGAGTATACTATTCTTTTGTCTGGTATACTGTTGTTGCAAAAGCATTTCTCTTTCTTTTTTAAGGAGATGCCAGCACATGTAGTCGGGTGGCAGCAGTGTACCAGTAGTGGCAATTGAGAGTGTACCAAAGATGGCAACAAGACCGTACAATTTGGTTGTAAATAAAGCGGATAATTTTTAAGATTCAAAAATGGTCTTTCGATTATTAGGCTGATAACTTTTTCCGGCCAGATTTATCACCTCACAATGATACAAAAGCCGATCAATCAAAGCGGTGGCAGGTACTTCATCATCGAGCAGTTTGGCCCACTCCGTTGGCATTTTGTTAGTTGTAATAATGAAGGTAGTGTTTTTTTCGTAAAGCTGATTGATAAAATTAAGAAAAGTGACAGCCTGGAATTTCTCGACTGGAAAGAGCATAATATCATCAATGACAATGAGGTTAACTTTTTCTAAGCGTTTGTACTCGGCTAGATATGATTTGGTCACGTCTTTGAGTTTGAAGCACCGTCATCAGTTCTTCTATGGTCCGGAAATAGGCCCTGTAACCTTTCTCCACGGCGTCAGCGCAAAGGCCAGCGGCCAAAATGTTTTACCTGTTCCAGAAGGTCCCATGAGCATAATGTTGTAGATCTGATCGAGCCAGTTGAGTTCACCCAGTTGATTAAGTTGATTCTTGGGCAACCCGTTTTCAACGGTATGGTCATAGGCAGCAAGATCACTATTGTGCGGAAGCCGGGCATTTTTGATGCGTCTCTTGAGTTCGTTATCCTGCCGATGATCGGCTTCGGCTTTAAACTGGGTAAGGATAAAGAGGTATCCGGATAAACCTTGAGACGATCCCGAACAAAGTCCTCATAGGGTATAAGCTCTTTTTTACGTTCCGATCCTTTATGCCCTCTTGTAATATAAATAGTGAAATCAAGCTCGGCCTGCCCGGCATTAATCCCAATTTATTATCTTTCATTGATCTATGGAAACACTCATTCATTCCGATACCTGGCCCTTTGTAGTGCTTCTGCTCAGCGTGGCGATGGTAGTGATCCTGATCACGAGATGGAGCGTGCATCCCTTTATTGCGCTGATGCTTTCCGCAATTTTCGTTGGACTGATATCGCCATCCATACCGGTGGTACCCGGACAACATCCCCTGGTAACAGTCGTTGAATTGCCCATGAAGGAGTTTGGAATTTTGGCAGGCCGGATCGGGTGGGTAATCGCGCTGGCCGCAGTGATAGGAACGGCAATGATGGAGAGCGGTGCAGCCGAACAGATCGTTAACTGGTTGCTGGAAAAACTTGGAGAAAAAAGAGCTGCAATTGCCCTGATGATCAGTGGATATATATTAGCGGTTCCTGTTTTCTTCGATACTGTCTTCTTCCTGTTGATACCGCTGGGAATTACGTTGGCACTGAAGACAGGCCGGGATTTTGTCCTCTATGTTATGGCAATTGCAGGGGGAGCCGCCATTACGCATACTATTGTTCCTCCTACCCCCGGGCCACTGATCATGGCCGAAACACTCGGCATTGATCTCGGTACTGTTATCCTGGTTGGTCTTGCCGCGGGAATTATTCCAGGCATCGTGGTACTCTTAGTGGGGAAATGGCTGAATAAAAGAATGAACATCCCTGTAAGGGTTACAAATGAGCATGTCACTTTAATTAAAAATCCTCCTTCTCTGGCGCTTTCAATCCTGCCTGTTATCGTACCACTTTTGATGATAAGCTTTGCCTCCATTGTAGAGGTTGTAACTGACCACATTCCGGGCTGGATCGCTTTCCAGGGGAATAAAAATATTGCTATGAGTGTTGGCGCCGTCATTGCGATTTTTCTCTGGGCCCGAACACAAAAACTTGGATCAAAAGACCTCTGGGAAGCAGTTTCCAAACCATTGGAAGTAGCAGGCGTCATAATCCTGATCACAAGCGCCGGTGGAGCTTTTGGCGCAATGATTCAGCATAGTGGGATTGGAAATGCGATTAGTCTTTCCACCCAGGGATTTAATGTGCATTATATTCTCCTTGGGTGGATAATCGGGGCCGTCATGAAAATAGCACAGGGTTCCGGTACCGTCTCCATGATCACTTCTTCAGCCATCATGGCTGCATTGATAGGACCTGAATTCCAGCTTCCATACCACCCTGTTTATATTTTGCTTTCAATTGGATTTGGATCACTTTTTATATCCTGGATGAACGATAGTGGTTTTTGGGTCGTAGCACGTATGAGTGGTTTTACCGAGAAGGAAGCATTACGGACCTGGACATTCTTACTCGCAATATTATCCCTCGTCGGACTTGTTGAGGTTTTATTATTGGCGTGGATATTTCCGTTTGTATGATCTTGTGCGAATAATGAATACATTTCATGTCATTAAGTTAAGGTATGAAATCCTGCGGTGTCAGGCATGCGATTGACTTTTGGCTATTATTTGGTCCTTTGGGTTTTTCGTACTTCGCTCTATAATAAATTGAATTTGATTGATAATTTAATGACATAGATATGCGCATACTTATTTTAGGCGGAGGAGGTTTCTTAGGTAATAGGCTCGCTAAAGAATTGTTAAAAAATGGAGGTCTCAACAAGGGTGACGTGACTCACCTAACACTGGTTGATATCGCATTTCCCGGGGACAAGCTTCAGGATCCAAGGCTCGAACACATAGAAGGCGATTTCGGTGATGAAGTGACCATTGGAAATATCCTTCAGCATCAACCAGATGTGATTTTTCATCTTGCAGCTATCGTCAGTGGTGAGGCGGAAAAGAATCTTGATCTGGGCATGAAAATAAATTTCCACGCCTCTTTACAGATATTAGAATTATGCAGAAAGCTGGCTATTCACCCCCGGATCGTATTTTCCAGTTCCTGCGCTGTATTTGGCGGTGATGTGTCCAAGGTTATCGTTGACGAAACTGCTCCGAAGCCACGCAGCTCCTATGGTACAGAAAAAGCAATGGTAGAACTCCTTATGAATGATTATAGCCGGAGAGGCTTTGTAGATGCGCGTAGTCTCAGGTTGCCTACCATTGCAGTACGGCCGGGAAAACCGAATGCAGCCACATCAT
This sequence comes from Cyclobacteriaceae bacterium, assembly GCA_039917935.1. Classification (GTDB taxonomy): domain Bacteria; phylum Bacteroidota; class Bacteroidia; order Cytophagales; family Cyclobacteriaceae; genus Chryseosolibacter. Next base: position 6,644 of record JBDSIM010000315.1, read on the forward strand.
CCTTTATTAGTTCTATCATACGTGAACCACTAAATGGAAAACGTGCTTCTTACCCGGCACCTTCAGAATCAGCGTTCTGGATTCTATCTCCAAAGCGTGTAATCCAAAACCTTATTCACGCGGCCAATATTGATGAAAAAATACTTGGCGACGATAGAATTATCAACCTTCCGGGGCTGACTGTTTCAATTCAGGAAATGATAAATAGTCTTAAGCAAATTACCAATCCTGAGGTAACCAAATTAATATCCTTCGAACCGGATGCATTTCTGCAAAGCATAGTACTGACATGGCCCCCGCATTTTGATACGCAAAGAGCAAATAAATTGGGATTTGTGAGGGATGCGTCCGTGGAAGAGATCATCCGATCGTACATTGATGAAGAAGGCGTAGTAAATATTTAATTGGGATTAAAGGATGAGTCAAAACAAAAAAATTGCAATTGTAACCGGTGCGGGTTCTGGTATCGGAAGAGCGGTTGCGGTAGCGCTCTGTAATGATGGGTGGTCCGTAGTTCTTGCGGGAAGGAGGGAAGAGCAACTTAAGGAAACAGCCAGCGCATGTGATCTTAAACGGACTCTGGTCGTATCGACGGACATTAACAGTTTGCAAAGTGTAAAAAACCTTTTTACTCAGACTATAAATACGTTTGGTCGTCTGGATTTACTTTTCAACAACGCGGGGGTAAGTGCTCCGGTAAAACCACTTGAAGAGCTGACGCTGGAGGAATGGCAAAGGGTGATCGATACAAATTTGACCGGGACCTTTTTATGTACGCAGGAGGCGTTTAAAATTATGAAACATCAGGACCCAATGGGTGGACGTATCATCAATAACGGTTCTATTTCTGCGCATGTTCCCCGTCCGCATGCTGCACCCTATACGGCGAGTAAGCATGCAATAACCGGTTTAACCAAATCTATCTCATTGGATGGTCGTGGATACAATATTGCCTGTGGGCAAATTGATATCGGAAATGCCAACAGTGCAATGACTAAGAAAATCCAGGAAGGAGCTCTCCAGGCCGATGGG
>JBDSIM010000316.1:0-37601 GCA_039917935.1 Cyclobacteriaceae bacterium
CGCCATTTTGAGATCATGGTCCATGACTTTGGTATTGGCAATTGAATTGATATTATCGCCAGATTTTTTTCCCTTAATCATACTTTTCACTTCTGACTTCAATTCCTTGCGAAATTCCTTTTTTTCAGCCTTTGACATGGCTGAATATTTTGCAACGAATGATTTTTGGTCTTTTAAAGATACCGCAACGGGCGCCTTTTCCACAGTAACGATTCGGCTTTCAGCGCTGGCAACAACAGCCTCCTCATTAATTTGTAGAGGACTGGTTGCAGGGGTCGTAAGCTGGTTTTGAGCAATGAGTGTTTTTGCGGATTCGGCCTTTTTCTTACCACTGTTGTAATCGTAGTGATCAAAATAATAAGCGTATTTCGGTGTTGAACAGGAAGCGAGCAAAAGCACGCTTGAAACGAGTAAAAGATATTTTTTCATATGAGTAAAGTTATTTTTATCCTTTAACCCACGTAAAAAATCGTTCCATAAAACGTTTTTCAAAGTTCCAGAAAAAACGAAACTGGCCGAAAATAAAACCATACCCGAGTAAAATTATATTGTAAAGGGGCAAGATAAATAAGTAATAGAGTACGGAGGCCAGCACTGTATTGCCCTCCTCACCTGCCAGCCAAAACAATATTGGTTTTTTAATAAGTAGTATAGTGAATCCTGTGCAGGCAAAAACCAAAAGTACGATTGCCACTTGCCAGGCACTTTTAAGTTTCCAGCGAATCTTTAGCTTGTCTATCCAGTTCAACCTCTCCATAGCTATTGCAAATTCTTAAAATTCTCCCAATAACGTGTTTTGGGTAATGGGGCTTCAAAACGCATCATCTCTTTCTTTACCGGATGCATAAATTCCAGTTTGCGGGCATGCAGACAAATACTTCCATCTTTATTGGGGTCAGGAAACCCATACTTCACGTCCCCTTTGATTGGACAACCCATGGATGCCAGTTGAACCCGAATTTGATGAGGACGACCGGACAGCGGATTTACTTCCAGAAGCCACTGATTTTCCTTTTGAGCAATGAGGGCATAGTTTAATTCTGAGTGCAGCGCACCCTCCTTTTGTTTGGAGAAGGCCGTGGTTTTATTTTTCTTTTCATCCTTGGATAACCAATGGATCAAAGTCCCGCTTTCATTGGGCGGTTGTTTTTGAGTAATGGCCCAGTAAGTCTTTTTAGTCCGCTTTTCGCGAAAAAGCGCATTCATACGTTCCAGGGATTTGGAAGTTCGTGCCAGCACAACAATTCCGCTTACCGGTCTGTCTATGCGGTGAACTACCCCCAAAAAGACTGCTCCGGGTTTTTGATATTTTTTTTTAACATATTCCTTACACAAGTCTACCAGAGGAATATCACCCGTAATATCACCCTGGACAAGAATTCCGGAAGTTTTATTCACAATCAGCAGGTGATTGTCTTCATAAATGACTACAAATGGTACTTTCACCGCAATAATTTAATCAATTAATGATACCCTTAAATTGTATAAAAAGCTCAAAGGAATAATCTTAAATCTGTTGAAAGGGTTATTTTTGTCTCTACTTAAATCCTATGCGACTAAAAATTGCCCCACCCTCCTTCATCCTGATCCTTTGTTTATTTATTGCAGGATGTAATTCCAAAGAAATAACCCGGCTTCAGATCGAGAACGATTCCTTGCGAAGCGAATTGGAATCGAGGTACACGGTTTTGGCAAGTTTAAAGGATGTAAGGGGCCTATTGGATTCGATTGATGCCAGCAGAAATTCCTTGCGCTCGAATTTAAATGAAGGAACGAGTTACGAGGAGTTTACAACCCGTTTAAAAGATATTAATCATTTCGTCAAAATGTCCGAAGAAAAGATAGGCATGATTCAGAAAGCCTTAAAATCTTCTCAGCATGAATCTACTGCCTATCTCATGCTAGTGGATGCTTTAAAGGGCGAAGTACAAATCCGGGTTGATGAGATAGTGAAATTAAATGAGGAGGTCAGCAAATTTAAGGATCAGAATCAAGGCCTTCAGGAAAGGATCCGAATGAAGGAAAATGAAGTGAATGAGATCAACATTCAGATTTCAAACAAACAGCAGGAGTTATTTCTACTGGAAGCTAAGATCGATGCCATGGTAAGTAATTTTAAAGTTACCGAAGCCGATGCTTACTATGCGAGGGCCCGTGCTGTTGAGGAAGCTGCCAAGAGAACCAAACTTGCCCCGCAAAAAAAGCGCGAAACCTTTAAAGAAGCCATTGAACTTTACAAAAGGTCACTATCACTAGGCAAACAGGAAGCGAAGGTTGATATCGCTAACCTTGAGAAGAAAATTAGGTAGGAAGAAAGTAAACCTCCCCCTCGAAGTCACTCGCAAGAGGACTCCTGAGGCAACTTTCGCAGATCTAAAAATTCTAATCTTTGAATTCTGACGTAAAGTGAAAACTGATGTCCGGAAAATTATCCTGAACCATTTGAAGCCAGGCTCTTGATTCTGCCATAAACACCAGTTTGCCCTCTTTATCGCGCGCAATGTGTCGCTGTTTTGAATCAATGAATTCGGCTAACTTCTTTGGGTCTTTGCTACTGATCCAGCAAGCTTTATAAATATTTTGTGCGGCAAACTGGGCCGTCGCGGAGTATTCATTTTTTAATCTGAATTGAATTACCTCGAACTGAAGGGCCCCCACTACGCCGACCACCTTTTTCTTACCTAATTCATACGTGAATAATTGCGCTACCCCTTCTTCCATGAGTTGGAGCAATCCTTTTTCGAGCTGTTTGGTTTTCATGGCATCCAGGTTAATAACCTCCTTGAAAATTTCAGGTGAGAAACTGGGAATGCCTGTATAAATGAGTTTTTCACCTTCCGTGAGGGTGTCCCCAATTTTGAGATTTCCGGTATCAAAAATACCTACAATATCACCTGGCCATGCTTCGTCAACGGTTTCACGGTCCTGGGCCATGAAGGCTGTCGCATTTGAAAACCTGACCGTTTTGTCATGGCGCACATGATAGTAACTGTTTCCCCTTTCGAATTCGCCGGAACAAACACGGAGAAATGCTATCCGGTTTCTGTGTTTGGGATCCATGTTGGCGTGGATCTTAAAGACAAATCCGGAGAACTTACTCTCCTCCGGCTCAACAATTCTCACATTGGTTTCTCTTGGTACAGGTGCAGGAGCAATGCGGATGAACGTATCCAGCAATTCCTTTACCCCGAAATTATTTACGGCACTGCCAAAAAACACAGGAGCTACTTTGCCGTTGAGATAATCATTCACAATAAAATCCGGGTAAACGCCTTCAATAAGTTCTACATCAGCTCTGAGCTGTCTCGCGTTGTTTTCACCAACGTAGTTTTCAAGTTCAAGATCCTGGATGTCATTTATTTCTAAACCTTCTTCAATAGTAATTTTACTGGGCGTAAAAAGGTGTAGGCTTTTTTCATACAAGCTATAAACACCTTTAAAGTTTTTTCCCATGTTAATGGGCCAGCTCAGGGGCCGCACTTTAATTCGCAGCTTTTCTTCAATTTCATCCAGTAATTCGAAGGGATCGCGACCTTCGCGGTCAAGTTTGTTGATAAAGCAAATGACCGGAGTGCTGCGCATCCGGCAGACCTCCATCAGTTTTTCAGTTTGAATCTCAACCCCTTTTACACAGTCAATTACCATGATCACACTATCGACGGCAGTTAGTGTGCGGTAAGTATCTTCGGCGAAGTCCTGATGCCCCGGGGTATCGAGCAGGTTTATTTTCACATCCTTGTAGTTGAAGCCCATCACGGAGGTTGCCACCGATATACCACGTTGTTTTTCGATCTCCATCCAGTCAGAGCGGGCGTGGTCTTTAATTTTACTGGATTTTACAGCCCCCGCCTTTTGAATTGCCCCTCCAAAAAGAAGGAGTTTTTCCGTTAAAGTAGTCTTGCCCGCATCCGGGTGACTAATGATCCCAAACGTTCTCCTTTTCGCTATTTCTTCTTCTAAAGTCATATTAGCTTTTTGCCATTGGCAGCTGGCCTTGGTTGATAATTATCTCTTCAGTGAAATTCTTTCGATACCTCTCAATTGCATGCTGCCACTTGCCGGCGATCGCTAGCTGTATCATTTAAAGCGTACAAAAGTAGTAAAATGAAATGGTTGTGCGTTAATTGGAATCGAATGCTAAATTGGCTTTGAAATTTTAATGATCAATCATGGAATACAGAACATTCGGGAAAACAAATCTGAAAGTAAGCGAGGTTGGGTACGGTATGTGGGGCCTTGCCGGATGGACAGGCTCTGATACGACGGAGGTGGATCAGGCATTGGAAAGATCCGTTGCACTAGGGTGTAATTTTTATGATACTGCCTGGGGATATGGTGCAGGCAAAAGCGAAGAGATTCTGGGTAAGCTTATACGCAGACACTCAGCAAAACGGCTTTATCACGCCACAAAAATCCCCCCTAAAAACTTCCAATGGCCCAGTAAACCAGATTTTAAGCTGGAAGAGTGCTTCCCCAAAGCACATATAATAGAATATACGGAAAAAAGCCTTAAAAACCTAAATGTTGATTGTATTGATTTGCAGCAATTCCATGTCTGGGAAGATAGCTGGGCAAAAAATGATGAGTGGAAAGAGGCCGTTGCGCAGTTAAAAAAAGAAGGTAAAATTAAATTCATAGGGGTGAGTGTCAATCGTTGGGAGCCCGATAATGTATTACAAACCCTGAAAACTGGTCTTATCGATGCTGTGCAGGTGATCTACAATATTTTCGATCAGGCGCCGGAAGATCACCTGTTTCCGCTGTGCCGCAAGCTCAAAATTGGCGTGATCGCGAGAGTTCCTTTTGATGAAGGATCTTTAACCGGAACCCTTACTAAAGACACCACCTTTCCGGAAGGTGACTGGCGGGCCACTTATTTCGTTCCTGAAAATTTGCACAGCAGTGTGGACCATGCGGATGCCATAAAACCGCTGATGCCTGACGGGATGTTTATGCCTGAGATGGCCCTCCGCTTTATTTTAGGGAATGATGACGTTCATACCATCATTCCAGGGATGCGAAAGGTCAGAAATGTGGAAGCTAACATCGCTGCAAGCAATGGTAAGCGTCTGGAGACCAGGTTGATGGAGAAACTAAAAAAGCATCGTTGGGACAGAACGCCTACGGCGTGGTCACAATAACAGTTAATGCTTTTTCTGACCTGGGGCGTAGGGCTTAGCAGATTGACTTCCCGTCACCTTCTTAACCTGGCCTGGAGGGGCATGTTTATGTTTCGGGTTAACTACCAATACAGGTACACAGGAGTTTAGGGTCACGACAATGGCCAAAAGACCAATTAACTTTTTCATAAGTTGATATTTGATCTAAAAATACGCAACAATAGGATCAGGTTCGTTTTGGCGTAAGTTAATCGATAAGTTTACTGAAATTTATATGCTGTCAATCTGTCATTTTTCGCTCCAAAAGAAGGGGCTGGCACAACCATTGTTCAACGGTGGATACAAACCAGTGTTGAACTTTAAAAAGCTATAAAATATTATGGGCAAAATTATTGGAATCGATTTGGGTACGACCAACTCCTGCGTAGCGGTTATGGAAGGTAGTGAACCCGTAGTAATTGCAAACAGTGAAGGCCGTAGAACGACACCCTCAATCGTTGCCTTTCTGGATGATGGTAAGGGAGAGCGTAAAGTAGGCGATCCTGCCAAACGTCAGGCGATCACTAATCCTAAAAATACCGTATCCTCCATTAAACGTTTCATGGGTAAAAAATACGAAGACGTGAATGGGGAAATGAAAATGGTTTCCTATCAGGTTGAACGTGGCAATAATGAAACGGTAAGGGTCAGGATCGGTGATCGGCTTTATACACCGCAGGAGCTTTCAGCGATGGTTCTTCAAAAAATGAAGAGCACGGCTGAAGATTATCTGGGCACTACGATTACAGAGGCCGTTATTACCGTTCCAGCATACTTCAATGACGCCGAACGTCAGGCGACCAAAGAAGCCGGACAAATTGCCGGACTGGATGTAAAAAGGATTATCAACGAACCCACAGCCGCAGCGTTAGCTTACGGTCTGGATAAGAAAAACAAAGACATGAAAATCGCCGTGTACGACCTGGGTGGTGGTACATTCGACATATCCATTCTGGAGCTTGGCGACGGCGTTTTTGAAGTGAAGTCGACCAATGGCGATGTACACCTTGGCGGCGATGACTTCGACCAGCGTATCATGAACTGGCTTGCTGATGAATTCAAAAGAGAAGAGAACGTAGACCTCCGGAAAGATCCGATGGCGCTTCAGCGTTTGAAAGAAGCCTCTGAGAAAGCGAAGATAGAATTGTCAAGCTCTCAGGAAACTGAAGTCAATCTTCCTTATATCACATCCATCGATGGAGTGCCTAAACACCTTGTCAAAAAAATAAGCCGTGCGAAATTCGAACAGCTTGTAGATGACCTTATCCGGAGATCACTGGATCCTTGCCGCAAAGCCGTAGAGGATTCAGGTATATCCGTTGACCAAATTGATGAAGTTATTCTCGTAGGTGGCTCTACCCGCATCCCAAGGATTGTGGATGAAGTTGAAAAATTCTTTGGCAAGAAACCATCCAAAGGGGTTAACCCCGATGAAGTGGTGGCTATTGGTGCTGCGATTCAAGGTGGCGTACTCACGGGCGAGGTAAAAGATGTTTTACTTCTGGACGTTACCCCGCTTTCGCTGGGCATAGAAACCCTCGGTGGCGTATTCACCAAATTGATTGAATCCAACACCACAATTCCTTCCAAAAAATCGGAGGTGTTTTCAACGGCGGCGGACAATCAGCCTTCTGTGGAGATCCATATCCTGCAGGGCGAAAGACCTATGGCGAAAGACAATCGCTCCATTGGCCGTTTTCACCTGGATGGCATTCCACCGGCACAACGTGGTATCCCTCAGGTCGAAGTAACTTTTGATATTGATGCCAATGGTATCCTGCATGTTTCGGCAAAAGATAAGGGTACGGGTAAAGAGCAAAAGATTAGAATTGAAGCTTCATCAGGACTGACCGATGCTGAAATTCAAAAAATGAAGCACGAAGCGAACGCCAACGCTGAAAGTGATAAGAAAATAAGGGAGCGGACTGAAAAAATCAATCAAGCCGATTCACTGATTTTCCAGACGGAAAAACAGATCAAAGAATATGGCGAGAAACTTTCTGAGACGAACAAGGTGGCTATCAATGGGGCTTTGGAGAAGTTAAAAGATGCCCATAAAAACCAGGATATCGGTGCTATTGACATCGCCATGGCCTCGCTGAATACGGCATGGCAAGCTGCAGCCACAGAGATGTATCAGGCCTCAGGAGGCCAGCAACCTGGTGGTGGTGAACCTGGCGGAAATGCAGGCGAACAAAAAGCAGGCGGTAATAATGGAAATGATGTTTCTGATGTTGAGTTTGAAGAGGTAAATGATTCCAAGAAATAATCGTCAATGATAATCCCTTCAAAGACCGCTGAAACCCAGCGGTCTTTTTTTTAGGTCTAAAAAAAGAGACCAACTCATTTTTGGAATTTACAATAGCGTTCATGCCCATGGCAGAACAAGTGAACAGTTGTTCGTCAAATATTTCTTAACATCGTGGCGTTCAAATACCTATTATTGAATACAGATAATTAAATTTGCCGCCTCTAATGACGCACCTATGATCGTATTAAAATTTGGCGGAACCTCCGTTGGCAAACCGGAAAGACTAAAAAAAGTAGCGGACCTTGTGTTGACTGCACCAGGAAAAAAAATAGTGGTCCTGTCTGCCTTGTCAGGTACTACCAATGCTTTGGTCGCCATCGGCGATAAGCTGATGGCCGGTGATTTGGCGAAAGCGGAGGCGGAGATCATGCAACTCGAAAGCCATTATCATGCCTATGTCAAGGAACTCTTTACGGGTGAGGCCTCCCACGCAATCGGTCAGGAAATTGTGAGCCGGTATTTTATCCTCATGCGATTGCTTGCCGCCGGCCAATTTGATGACAAAAGCTATCGCGAACTGCTCGCGCAGGGTGAATTGATTTCCACTGAGCTTTTTTATCACCATTTGCAGGATAGAAAGATAATCTCGCGCTTGTTGCCAGCCCTGCACTTTATGTCCATCGATGAGAACGAAGAGCCAGAGTTAGAAAAAATATCACAACGCCTGAAGCCTCTGGTCAATTCCATGAACGCCATCGAGATACTCATCACACAGGGATACATCTGCCGCAATCACCGTAATGAAATCGATAACCTGAAACGCGGCGGCAGTGATTATACGGCTTCATTGATCGGCGCTGCCGTTCAGGCGGACGAAATTCAGATCTGGACAGACATTGATGGGATGCATAACAACGATCCCAGAATTGTTAAAAAAACTATCCCTATATCTGAGCTTACCTTTGACGAAGCGTCAGAGCTCGCTTATTTTGGAGCAAAGATCCTCCACCCTTCCACGATTGTACCTGCCCAAAAATACAACGTACCGGTTAGACTAAAAAACACCATGGATGAAAATGCTCCTGGCACCATGATCACTGAGAAAGGTTCGCAAGGATCATTTAAAGCTATTGCTGCAAAGGACAATATCACGGCAATAAAAATAAAATCATCCCGCATGCTCATGGCTTACGGATTCTTACGAAAAGTCTTCGAGGTGTTCGAACATCACAAAACCCCCATTGATATGATCGCTACCTCGGAGGTGGCTGTGTCACTGACCATTGATAATCAAACGCACCTGTCATCCATTGAAAACGAACTAAAAAAATTCGGATCTATTGAAGTGGATAAAGATCAAACGATTATCTGCATTGTGGGAAACCGTATCATGGATAAGAAAGGTGCATTGAATGAGGTTTTCAAATCCCTTTCCAACATACCAGTGAGAATGGTGTCCTGCGGGGGAAGTGCCAACAATGTTTCCGTGTTAATTGACAAGCAGTATAAAGAGAAAGCGCTTAACGATCTGAATGAAGGGCTATTCGGCCTGAAGTAGAGAATTTAAATTCAATACCGTGATTTGTGTAATTGGATTTATTATACCAACTGCTTCAGAGCAATTTCGAATGATGCCTGGGCTATACCCGTTTTTTTCTGGTTCATGGCGTGTGATTTGACCAGTGCACTCCTGATCGTTTGGGAGATGTCATTAAATATGGAAGCATCATCCATTTTTACCTCATTCTCCATCAAATAGGCAAACACCCGGGCCATGCCGCAGTTGGCGATAAAATCGGGGATCACCGAAAATTTTTCATCCGCGTACAGACCTGTTGCGCCGAAGAAAATTTCCGGGTCATCGAAAGGCACATTCGCCCCACAGGAGAAAACTTCTAGTTTCGAAGCGATCATCCTTTCGACAAAGTCCCGGGAAATAAGTCGTGAAGCCGCTGCCGGAATGAGAATTTCAAAATCCAGATCCCAGATTTTCTGGTTTGCCAATTCAAAGGGCAGCAAATCTTTTGAAACAAGTTTATTTCCCATCCTGTTTATGACCAGGTCTCTCACTTCTTCAAAATCGTAACCTTTCTGATTGATTAATCCACCCTCATGGCTAACCACGCCAACGAGTTTAACACCCAATTGTGTGAGATAAAATCCGGCCGCGGCACCCACATTTCCCCAGCCCTGCACTACCGCGCGTTTTCCTTCAATTTCACCGCCCCACAATTCATAATAATGTTTAACAGCCTGGGCAACTCCATAGCCTGTACACATATCCGCCACAGTATATTTCCTTTGAAAGGAAGGCGTGAATCGTTCATCTTCAATCACTTTCAAAACACCCTGTCGTAATTGACCTATACGGTTAACTTTCTGGGCTTCGGTTGGTTTGAAGTGACCAGTAAAAACGCCCTCCTGGGGATGCCATATACCCACCTCCTCCGTAATGGGAATAACTTCATGGATCTCATCAACATTCAGATCCCCACCGGTACCGTAGTAATATTTTAACAACGGCATTACCGCGGCGTACCATCTGTGCAACACAGCTTTTTTACGAGGATCATTCGGATCAAAGTTTATTCCTGACTTGGCCCCTCCTATTGGCGGGCCTGATACAGTAAACTTTACTTCCATTGTTTTCGCCAGCGATTCCACCTCTCTTTTGTCCAAACCCTTTCGCATTCTGGTACCACCGCCCGCCGCTCCACCACGAAGGGAGTTAATAACGACCCAACCTTCAGCCTCTGATTCAGGATCTTTCCACTCAAAAACAATCTCAGATTTTTTATTTTCAAACTTCTCTAGTAGTGTTCTCATATTATTGGTAGTGGGACGATCAATCCACAGCGCGAATTAATTTTTGGAAATGATTTAATAATTCTCTTTGTACTCATCAACAATATTAAGTGTTTCGGAAATGAATGTTGGATGGATTATTTAAAATCCAATCATAGTACCCGATGAACTATTTCTGGTGGCTTTCGTAACGGTCTTCAAACAGTTTATTTCATCCCGAACACGAAGTACACCAAGGAAAGCAAATACAATGGCTTCTTTAAATTTTACCACTTCCTCGTCGGGAATGATAAAGGTAATTTCATCCCCACCGTGCTCGAGCATCCGCGCAATTAAAAAAGAGTTGAAGCAACCTCCACCGGTACACAGCACTTTCGGATCCGTTTTCAATGACTTAATAGCGTTGGTGATTTCAATTGCCGCCGATTCAATGAGCGTGCTAAGCCGGTCTTCAAGACTAATTTTTTTGTTCTCCAGAAGGGTTTGGATTTGGCTTTCGAAAATCTCCCGTCCCAGCGAAGGTCGTTTTGCCTGATACCTGGAATAAATTTTTTGAATGGATTTCAGAAGCACTTCGTTAACGGTACCGCTGGCTGCCATCGCCCCATTTTTGTCATAACTTTTTGAAACTTTGCCGGCCAGATAATTAAGTCCCATGTTGCAGAAGCAAACATCAAAAGCATATCGTTTTCCTTTCTTGTCTGCCGAAAGGTTTGCTATACCACCCAGGTTCAGGCAAACATCATATTCGCCAAAGAGTAATTTATCTCCCACTGGTACAAGCGGCGCGCCCTCACCACCCAACGCTACATCCTGGCTGCGAAAATCATTCACAACAGGAAGCTGACTGGCTGCGAACAATGAAAACCCATTGCCGATCTGATACGTAAATCCTTTTAAAGGCTGGTGAAAAACGGTATGGCCATGGGACGAAATAAAGTCAACTTTTAAATTATTCCGGTGGATAAAATCGAGGGTTACTTTTCCCAGGTACGCACCATAGTCCGCATCCAGCTGAATCAGTTCTTCACCGCTGAGTAAGTGGGCTTTCGTTAATCTCTGTAGCCACCGGGCTGGATATTTAATGGTAGCAGATTTTGAAATGCTGTATTTCCAACCTGACGAAAATTTTTGAAAAATGCAGTGTGTGATATCGAGTCCATCCAGAGAGGTTCCCGACATAAGCCCGACGACTGTATACTTAGACTTCATAGATTATTTGTTATAGCAAGTCCCTCTTAAATTACATTCCAATATAGACAGTATAAGCTGGCCGCAAAGGTCTGAGATTTCGGTATTAGAAGTAATCATTTACCTTTGAGCTCAATTTATCCCCTTCGAATGAATCTGGTTGTTGACTTTGGTAACAGCGCGGCCAAGGTAGGAATTTTCAATCATCTAAACCTGATTGAAAAAATGACATTCCAATCATTGAATGAACTTCACCCGTATATTCAGATTGCCGTTTATGAAAACTTCATTGTAAGCTCCGTCAATGCGGATGCGGAAAAGATCTTTTCGTGGGCAGAGAAAGCCGGTAAGAAGTTTATCTTGAATACCTCGTTGTCATTGCCCGTGAAAAATTTATATGAAACGCCTGAAACGTTGGGCATGGACAGGTTGGCAGGTGTTTGCGGGGCGCAACAGATATTTCCTGCAAAAAATTGTCTGGTAATTGACGCAGGGACCTGTATAACCTATGACTTTATAGATGCAGCCGGCACTTATCATGGGGGTAGTATTTCACCCGGACTTAATATGCGTTTTCAGGCGTTACATAATTTTACCGCGAAATTGCCGTTACTCTCTCCCGAAAAAAAAGTTAAACTCGTGGGTAATTCGACTAAAACCAGCATAATGAGTGGGATAGTGAATGGATTATTAGCGGAAATAGAAGGCATTATTCATCAATACAATGAAAAATTTGAAGGTTTACAGGTGATTTTGTGTGGAGGTGACGCCAGATTTTTTGAAAACCAATTGAAAGCCTCCATATTTGCGAGCCCGGAATTAGTCCTCATTGGGTTAAATAGCATTTTGATTTATAATGTCAATCTTTCATAAGTACGTTTTTTTCTTCATTGCCCTGCTTTTTACCATAAAAGCGACCGGTCAAGCCGCCCGTTCTCCGTATACTTCTTTTGGCATTGGAGAGCCTTATGGGAATGCACTCATCAATCATCAGGGAATGGGAGGCGTCGGCGTGAGCCAACCCCAGTTCTTTTTTATTAACAACCAGAATCCGGCACTGTTGGTTTTCAATGCAGTTCAAACCGTTTTTCAAGCAGGTATTGTCGCTGAACGAAGAACCATTAGCGGTGATACGCTAAGTGAAACAAGCAAGGGCGGAAATATGAATTACCTGGTCACCGCTTTTCCGATCGTGCCGGGAAAATGGACCACTTCGGTGGGACTTATGCCCTATACATCGGTAAACTACAGGATGCAATACATCGATGACATCATTGGCAGCACCAATAAGGTGAGTGTTACTGAGCAGGGGAGTGGCGGTCTTACACAGTTGTATTGGTCCAATGGAGTGAGGTTGACAAAAGAAATCTCCGTGGGTCTAAAAGCGTCTTATATCTTCAGTTCTATTGTTAACATTTACAAAAATCAATTAATTGATTCACCTCAACCGGTAAATTACCTGGCAGCGGTTGAAGAGAAATCCTACGTCAGGGATTTTAGTTTCGGCACCGGTATTTCCTTTAGCAAGGATTCACTCTTTAGCAGGCAAAGGTACCGGGTGAGCTTTGGCGCTATCTATAATTTTGCCACTGATCTGAATGCGAGGAAGACTGACAGGCTGTATAGAACTACTTCAATAGGGGACACCACCGACGTTAGCGTTTTGCCTACTTCTACACAGGGTAGCTATTCCATACCTTCATCTTACACGATTGGCCTTTCATTGAGCAGAGGGTTACAATGGAGTCTGGGATCGGAATTTTCTTATCAGAACTGGTCTGATTTTACGAATGTAAACAAACAAAGCGGCGGACTTGAGCAATCATGGCGAATAGCACTGGGAGGAGAATATACGCCCGATATGTTTGCGGCAGAAAATTATCTTAAAAGGTTGACCTACCGGGCAGGCATCAGCATGGAACAAAATCCTTTTTTAGTAAATAATAATCCCGTAAAGGATATTGGCATTAATTTTGGGTTCTCACTGCCGGCGGGGCGTTCAAGTCTGGACCTTGCCTTTAAATATGGCAAGCGGGGAAACAAGGCGGAGAACATTCTCGAAGAAAATTATTTTAAAATCTATTTCGGTATCACTTTCAATGATCAATGGTTCATCAGACGAAAATTCGATTGATATATTCACTGCATAACCTCTTTACAGCCATAGTCAATGCTATGGCTTTTTGTTTTATGCGTGTGAAAACACTAATCATAATAACCCTGATCACGGGGGCTTGCAATCAATCAGAAATGAAGGAGCCGCTAATCTATGATGGGCCGCTTCGAATTGGCGAAAATGTTGAGCACTACTACACGGAAAATAACCAGGTGAAAGTTAAAATGATAACGGCCTTGTTATATGAGTACGAAAATGGAGATAACGAATTTCCCAAGGGAGTTTACCTGGAGTTTTACGATGAATCAGGCAAAATGGAGTCTACGTTACGCGCCAATGAGGCCTACTATTTTAAAAAGGAGGATCAATGGAGGGGACGGGGAAAAGTAGAAGTTAAAAACTTAGAAAAAAATGAACAGCTCAACACGGAAGAGCTTTTCTGGAAACCGGCAAAGGAGAAGATCTTTACGGATAAATTTGTCACCATCCGCCAGCAAGCTGACGTGATCTATGGCCAGGGGCTGGAAGCAAACCAGGATATGTCTGATTATGTAATCAAAAAACCAGAAGGTGAATTTGCTATAGAAGATTAAATTCCCGTTGTCGATAAATACTGGTATTTTTGTACCCGATGAAACTTCCGGATGTTATCTTCATTTCCCTGGCGGGCGGTTTTCTCATTATAGGAATTCACCAGATCATGACAGTTGGTTTTAGCAAGGGCTATTGGGCGATAATGCTGGCACTCGTTTTCTTTTTTATTTATAATTTAAGGAAACGCAAGGCATAATTATGGAAGACACGTTCATTGCAGGTATGACCGGTTCCCTTTTATTTTCCATTTTTCTTTCGGGAACTGAAGTCGCGTTTCTTTCTGCCAACAAAGTTCAAATTGAGCTTCAGGGAAAAAATGGAAATATCTCCGGAAGGATTCTGTCCTTTTTTGTCAGTAAACCAACCTGGTTCATCGGCACAACACTCATTGGAAATATAGCGTCGCTGGTGCTGTTCGGAATTTTCTCAACACTTTTATTTAATTCCTTTTCAGATCGGTTGTCAGGTTTCTCTGTGGAAGTTTTGATATCCATCGTCATGCTGACGTTTATCCTTTCCTTTATCATTCTCTATACAGTAGAATTTTTATCAAAGAGTTTGTTTATCATTAATTCCAATAAAATGGTCACGGCCTTGGCGATTCCATTCGCGATTGTCTTTGTTATTTTGTTTCCGCTGGTATTCATTGTAGTGTCTCTGGCGAGATTCATCATTCAATATGTTTTTCGGCTTGAGTATTCAAAAGAAAAACCCGTATTCGGACTTACTGATGTCAATCACTATTTAAAAAGCATGCACCGGATTAAGCAAGCTGATCGCAACCTGGAACTCGATAAAAAGATCTTCAACAACGCCTTGGAATTCCGATCTGTACGCGTACGCGATTGTATGATTCCAAGGACAGAAATAACGGCGGTGGCCCTTGAGTCAGGATTGCAAAAATTGCATGAAGCTTTCCTGGAGAGCGGACATTCAAAAATCATCATTTACAAAGATTCAATAGATGATGTGGTGGGGTATTGCCATTCTTCGGCCTTATTCCGTAAACCCGATCGCATAGAAGACATTTTAACTCCCATCATCATTATTTCTGAAACTACCCTGGCAAAGGATCTGATGGTCAGATTTATTAACGATCATAAAAGCTTAGCGGCTGTGGTGGATGAGTTCGGTGGTACATCTGGTATTGTAAGTATGGAGGATGTTATTGAAGAAATCTTTGGAGAAATTGAGGACGAACACGATGAGAACACGGAAACCCAGCAGAAACTGGATGAATACACCTATTTATTCAGCGCGCGGCTGGAGATCGATTATTTAAACGAGACGTACGGGTGGAAATTACCGACAGGAGAATATGACACGCTAAGTGGATTAATCCTTTCTTTTACAGAAGATTTGCCCAAAACAGGCGAAACGATTAAGATTCCCCCTTTTACGTTTGTGGTTCAGGCTACCGCTGAAAACCGTATCAATACTGTCAAGCTGATCGTTGACCGGATGAAATAAGGTTCTTGATTATCAAGGAGTTAATCTCCAAAATTTACCCTGCACCCTGCTTCGTAGGTAATTTGTAAAAACTAAATTTTTCAAATAGAGATAACCCATTAAATTTGCGGGCTTTACCGTTGATCCGGGTCTGACCATCAGCGATAATCAGGCGCTAAACTCACTAACATTATACTGTATTATGGCTTTAATTGGAACGTTGCGAAACAAGTTGGGTATCCTTCTCGTGGTTTTTATTTTCCTGGCGCTGTTGGCATTTATCCTCGGAGAACTTTTGGGGAATAATTCAGTGCTGTTTAATCAGAATGAGGTGGGTGAAATTGATGGTCATTCAGTTTCGGTCAATGAATTTCAAAGCGCGGTGGAAGAAAGACGGGCCAATTATATTTTGAACTTTAACCGTCAGCCCGGCGAGAACGAAATGAATTCGCTCCGGCAGCAAGCCTGGGATCTACTCATCGCGCGATACGCGATTGTTCCTCAGTATGAAAAAGTCGGGATAAAAGTGACAGACACCGAAGTCATTGACATGATCAGTGGGACAAACATCGATGAAAATATAAGACAGGCTTTTATCAATCAGGAGACGGGTGTATTCGACAGAGCCATGCTGGGAAATTATATCAACAGGTTAAAGGCAAGTCCAGTGGGTTCTGAAGAACGAGTCCGGTGGGAGCTTTTTCAAAAGGATCTGAAGCCAGGCCGCGAACGAATCAAATTCGAAAACCTTTTGCTAAAAGCAAATTTTGTTACCACCGCCGAGGCTGAACGCCAATACCATCTCCAGACCGACGTTGCTGAAGTGAAGTTTGTCTATATTCCCTATTCATCGGTAAGCGATTCTCTTGCTCAGGCAAGCGATTCTGAAATCGAAAATTATTATGATGAACATAAAGAACGTTTCAAGACAGAAAACACCAGGGACTTGAAGTATGTGTCTTTTCCTTTGACAGCATCATCCCAGGACACTGTGGAAATCAGAGAAGAAATGCAGAAGATAGCTGCTGACTTTTCAAAAAACGAAAATGATTCATTGTACGCCGTCTCCAACAGTGACGACCCAAATGCATTTAAGAAATATAACATATCAACTCTGCCCGCATTTGTTAAGCCAGAGGATTTGAAAGCAGGAAATGTTATTGGACCCTTCATTGATGGGGACACTTACAAAGTGCTTAAGGTATCTTCCATTTTTAAAGATACCGTTTACTATGCGCAAGCAAGCCACATCCTGCTCAAATGGGACCAGGATACGCCGGCCGGGAAAAAGGTTGCCAGGGAAAAAGCACAGGGCATATTAAAAGAAATTAAAAACGGCGCGGATTTTGGCGTGAAGGCACGGCAGCATGGCACCGATGGTACGGCCAGCCGCGGAGGTGATCTTGGTTGGATTTACTCAGGGCAAATGGTAAAGCCCTTTGAGAATGCAGTATTTAAGGCAACAAAGACTGGCCTGATGAATGATCTTGTTGAAACAGAATTTGGGTATCACATAGTAAGCGTTACGCGATTGAAAGACAATACAGCTTATAATATAGGAGTGGTAGAACGTGCGGTGGGTCCGAGTGATGCCACAGCCAACGAAGTTTTCCGAAGAGCCGAAATGTTTGGAGCGAATCTTGAGGGCGTGAATAATTTTGAGGAACGTGCAAAAAGTGAAGGGCTCAATGTTTTGGAAGGAAAAGGACTTACTGCCGGAGAAAGAAGGATTGGTACATTAGGCGACGCCCGTCAGGTTATCCAATGGCTGTTTCGCGACGCTTCCGAAGGTGATGTCTCGGATATTTTTGACCTTCAGGGAGAATACGTTGTTTGCGTCATGACTGAAGAAACCGACAAAGGATATCGGTCTCTATCCACTGTTAAAGATGAAATTATGCCTGAAGTGAGAAAGGAGGCCCAAGGAAAAGCGATCATCGCAAAACTAAAAGAAACCACGGGTACACTCGAAGAAATTGCGAATGCCTATGGGAGTGATGCAAATGTTTACAGCGTAAGTGACCTTAAGTTAGGTACAAACAATCTCCCTACTGCCGGCTTCGATCCAAAAGCAGTAGGTAAAATTTTTGCGATGGAAAGCGGAAAAAAATCAGAACCCTTTACAGGCGAAAATGGTGTTCTGCTGGTGGAGGTTCAAAATAAAACCATTGCCCCCGAGGTCGCAGATTTTAGTATGTATAAAACTACTATCGGACAAGAAAATCAGCAACGCGGTGGTTTTAACATTGCTGAGGCCATTAAAGACAAGGCAGCCATTGAAGACAAGCGCTATAAGTTTTATTAACTAATTTCCTAAAGAAACCGTCCTGTAGAGCACAGGACGGTTATTTTTTTTATGGATCAGGAGTGGTTAAAATCTTTCCGGGAAAAACTTGATCAACATTATGCGTGGCCATCCCTGTATATGTTTAAGTTCATTGTGCCAGCAGGAAAAGAGGAGGATGTAAAGAGATTGTTTCCCAAGCATACATCTTCTGAAAAACATTCCAAAGAAGGCAAGTATACCAGTGTCACCGTTCAAATGATGATGCCATCAAGTGATGCGGTAGTAAATGTTTATGAACAGGCCTCAGCCATTGAAGGCATTATAGCGTTATAATAATACGGTACTTTTATAAAATGTGATTTACTGCTACCTTCCATCCTGTCTGTGGTAAATTCCGCAATCAGGACAAATCAAAACAATACATTATATGGCATGGAAAGAAGATAATAACCGTCTAAAAAATACTTACAAATTCAAAGACTTTAATCAGGCCTTTGGTTTTATGAGCCGTGTGGCCCTTATCGCTGAAAAAATGGACCACCATCCTACCTGGACGAATACCTGGAATACGGTGAGTTTTGAATTGTCAACCCATGATGCGGGCGATAAAGTGACAGAGCGCGACCGGAAACTTGCCGATGCCATTGATAAACTGATCGCATGATTAAGGAGAGACACACATCTCTTTATCTTGTCCCTACACCCATTGGTAATTTATCTGACATTACGTTACGCGCCCTGGAGGTTCTTAAAAAAGTGGATGTGATCCTTGCTGAGGATACGCGAACGTCCGGGCATCTGCTGAAACATTATGCCATCGATAAAACCATGCAAAGTTTTCATAATTATAACGAACACAAGGTCGTGGATAAACTTATTGGGAGATTGGAAAACGGTGAAGTCATGGCATTGATAACCGATGCCGGTACTCCGGGGATTTCCGACCCTGGTTTTTTGATTGCCCGCGCATGTTTACAGGCAGGATTATTGATAGAATGCCTACCGGGAGCTACGGCCTTCGTTCCGGCATTGATAAAATCGGGATTGGCCGCTGACCGGTTTGCATTTGAAGGGTTCCTCCCCCAAAAGAAGGGACGGCAAACCCTTTTAAAAAAGCTTGCGGAGGAAGAACGCACAATGATATTCTATGAATCACCTCATAGATTGGTTAAAACCCTGCAGCAATTCGGAGAATATTTCGGTATTGATCGAAAAATTTCGGTTAGCCGCGAATTAACCAAAATCTTTGAAGAAACCGTAAATGGTACCCTGCAGGAAGTATGGAAACATTTTTCGGAAAAAGATGTCAAGGGCGAAATTGTTATCGTTGTAGCTGGAAAAAATAAAGATTAGTTTTTCCGTTAGCAGACTTATATCAGGTTTATTATATTCAATTCGTTTAAATTTTGGAACAAGTAAATGAATTTAGAAAAAATTGAAAAAGGGGTTATTGAAATTTGCCACGAGGTTGGCGAATTTATAAGCCGGGAAGGCGCGGCTTTTGACCGTAGCCGGATCGAACAGAAACACGTCTTTAATAACCTTGTTTCTTATGTGGATAAGGAGGCCGAAAAAAAACTCGTAAAAACTTTGCAAAAACTTTTTCCCGCTGCAGGTTTTATTACGGAAGAAGGTACCGTTGAGCAATCACAGCAACACGAATTTAACTGGATCATTGATCCGCTTGATGGCACCACCAATTTTCTACACGGACTCCCCCTCTATGCAATCAGCATTGGTCTCTCGCGAAAAGATCAAACTATTTTGGGTGTGATTCATGATATCTGCCAGAAAGAATCTTATCACGCCATCGAAAACGGCCCCGCTTTTTGTGATAACCAAATGATCAACGTTTCATCCATTAATTCGCTCAGTGAAAGTCTTTTGGCTACTGGTTTTCCTTATTATCATTTTGATAAAAGAGACTTGTATCTCGACATCATCAAGGAATTTTTAAATGAAACACATGGCATTCGAAGACTCGGTAGCGCGGCTATGGATCTGGCTTATGTGGCTTGCGGTAAGCTTGAAGGCTTTTTTGAATACAATCTTCACCCCTGGGATGTGTCGGCAGGGACCCTCATTGTGCAACAGGCCGGAGGAAAAGTCACGGACTTTAGCGGAGGAAATAATTTCCTTTTTGGCAACCAATTGGTCGCGGCCAATTCATTGATGCATGCAGAAATGCTTGAAGTCGTAAAAAGCCGTTGGATCGAATGAACATTAGCAGCATATTCTCAAGACTTAAATTTCACACATGAAGAAAAATATCCAGTATTTACTTTCCTTTTTGCTCTTTTTGGTCACTTCTCAAACCATGTTAGGCCAGAGCAATCCAGGGGACAAGTTGCCCATTGACCCCCACGTTAAAATCGGAAAGCTGTCCAACGGATTAACCTATTATATCCGAAAGAATGTAAAGCCTGAAAATAAAGTTGAATTGAGGCTTGTCGTCAATGCAGGTTCAATACTTGAAGATGATGATCAGCAGGGCCTGGCGCATTTTACGGAACACATGGCCTTCAACGGATCTAAAAATTTCGAAAAAAATGATATCGTATCTTTCCTTCAATCCATAGGTGTGGAGTTCGGCGCAGACCTGAATGCATACACAGGATTTAATGAAACGGTTTATATTTTACCCATCCCCACAGAAAAAAAAGAAAACGTTGATAAGGGTTTCCAGATTCTGGAAGACTGGGCGAGTACTGTGGGCTTTGATGCTAACGAAGTAGAAAAAGAGCGTGGTGTTGTTTTAGAGGAAGAGCGTTCAGGCAGGGGCGCTGAGGAAAGAATGGACAGGATCACCTATCCCAAATTGCTTGAGGGATCAAAGTATGCCACACGTTTACCTATTGGGAAAGTGGAGATTCTTAAAAGTTTCAAACCTGAAGTCATTAAAAGGTTTTACAAAGACTGGTACAGACCCGATCTGATGGCCGTAATAGTAGTTGGGGATATCGACCCCGCCGAGGCTGAGCAATATATCAAGAAACACTTTGAACACTTAAAACCTTCCATCAATGCCAGGCCGAGGGAAATTGCTGACGTTCCCGGCAGAAAGCGATCAGAGGGACTTGTAGTCACTGATAAAGAAGCCACCCACCATTTTGTCTACATTACTTATCCTTATGAGAAATCAAAGGATGAAAGTACGTTGAGGGCCTACCGTGAATCTCTTGTACGCTATTTATTTACCTCCATGCTCAGCCAGCGCATGCAGGAGCTAATGCAAAAAGAAGAACCGCCGTTTTTATACGCCGCCAATAATTTTGGATCGTTGGCACGCGGGTTCGAATATTACTTTTCATACGCGTATGTAGCCAAAGGTGGAGTAGAGCCAACCGTAAAAGCGTTAATTCAGGAAAATGAAAGGGCACGAAAATTCGGATTTACTGCCAATGAAGTAGATCGCACAAAAAAGATGATCATGAAATCCATGGAGCGCGCCTATAATGAACGCGAAAAAACGGAATCTTCAGGGCTGGTGGGCGAATACATCCGTAATTTTTTAGAAGCCGAACCTATACCCGGAATAGAGAACGAATTTAATTACTATAAAAAATTCCTCGCTGAAATTACGCCGGATCAAATCAATCAATACGTGGGCCAGGCCATCCCGTCTCCGACGGTGCCCAAACTTGTTATTTTAACAGGGCCTGAAAAGGCGGATTTTAAAATGCCCGACAACGATGCGCTTTTGGCCATGGCAGATGATGCCCTGAAGGCGGAGGTAAAACCGTATGAGGAGAAAGAAATAGCCTCCACGTTAATGGAGAAAAAGCCAAATCCTGGAAAAATTACAACCGAAAAAGCAAATGCTGAACTGGGCATTACAACGCTTACCTTAAGCAACGGTGTCCGGGTTATGCTGAAGCCCACAGATTTTAAAAACGATCAGATCATCCTTTCCGCGACAAGATATGGCGGCCAGTATAATTATAGCGCCAAGGATAGATTCAATGCAGAGTTTTCCTCTACCATAGTTGGGCAGATGGGAGTCGGTCAGTTCTCTCCACTGGACATTCGTAAAGTTCTTGCTGGAAAAAATGCTGCTGTTACGCCCTCCATCACAACCATTTCTGAAAGAGTGAGTGGTCAGTCCAGTGCAACAGACCTTGAAACCATGTTGCAGCTGGTAAATTTATACTTTACACAGCCGCGTAAGGATACCGAATTATTTAATTCGTTTATCAGTAAGCAAAAATCTTCCTATCAAAACATGATGGCAGATCCGCAGTACACATTTCAGGATACGTTGCTTAAGATCTTGTACAAAGATCATGCATGGGCGCCGCGGGTTCCTAAACCGGAAACTTTTTCTAAAATCGATATGACCCGGGCTTTGGAGATATATAAAGAACGTTTTGGAGACGCCAATGGGTTTACCTTCGTCCTGGTAGGAAAATTTGATTTGGCAACCATAAAGCCCTTGCTGGAAACATATCTCGGCAGTCTGCCTTCCACTGGAAAAGCTTCTACGTTTAAGGACGTCGGTTTGCGCCCGGCAAAAGGACCTTTTAAAAAGGAATTCAAAAAGGGAACTGAACAAAAAAGTTTAGTCCGGATGTTTTGGAACGGCGAGGCAAAATATACAGAAGCGGAACACTTTAAGGTTCAGGCGCTGTCTGAAGTAATGAACATTAAAATTATAGAAACCTTGCGCGAAGAATTAGGCGGAGTGTATGGAGCAGGTATGTACGGCAGCATGAACAAATATCCCTATAACAGTTATTCACTTGGTGTATCCATTCCCTGCGGTCCCGAAAATGTTGATAAACTTATTGCAGCGGCCCTGGCAGAAATTGATAAGGTAAAAGCAAACGGCCCGTCGGAAGCAGATCTCAACAAGGTGAAAGAAACATGGAAGCAACAGTATCTGGTCAACATAAAAGACAATAGTTTCTGGGCACGGCAGATTTTGAGTAGCGTTGAAATGGGGACCGATCCAGCCGAAGTGCTCGCCTATCAGAAACGAGTCGATGCGTTGACTACAAAAGATATTAAAGAGGTCGCAAATAAATATCTGGACATGAAGAATTACGCCCAGTTCGTTTTAAACCCTGAATGATCATTAGTTAAATTATTGTACAGGCAAGACTTAGGTATCGAATGTCCTGTCAACTATAACATGTCGGTGTTTAGTTTACAATTGACAATTTTTCAATTGACAAAGCTGAAAGGGCGCAATAGCCCTGTGCTTATATAGAGTCTGGTACCAAAGCCATGAAAGGGCGTCATCAATGTTGGAGACAAAAACCCAGCACCTTCCAGAAATGGGGGGGGGGGAATTTATTTACAATTTGAGATTGAAATCTTTTATCACGCCCGTTCAGGGCTTGTTAGAATTCCTGACACCAACGCAGGCCTTGCAGCCTGCGCTGATATATCCCGCCCCTTCAGGGCTTAGGAGATGAGCAACGCTTAACCTTGGGTTCAGGGCAATTCATGTAGTGCGAACTCAGGTGTATTAAGTGAAGCCTTGAAAGGGCGCGAGATACAACCACAGGGTGTAACCCCTATGGTTGAATAGGGACCTACACCCGAACCCTGAAAGGGCGTGCCCAATTTCGGAGCCCGATCAAATAAAAAACCCTCAGGCGACTCCCGAAGGTTTTTAGATACAGAAGAGTGTTTTGAGACTTGACTATTCGTAGCGCAATGACTTTATCGGGTTTACAATCGCGGCTTTAAACGAACGGTATCCAACGGTTAAAACGGCTATCACTAAAGTAATAGCCAGACCGATTATGAATACCGCCGGGCCAATGGTGATTTTGTACGCAAAACCTTCCAGCCATTTGTTCATCAGAAACCAAACGAACGGGGCTGCCAGCAAAAATCCGATGACTATCAGCTTCACGTATTCTTTGGAGAAAAGTAAAACAATACTCTCAACGGAAGCGCCCATGGCTTTGCGTACACCAATTTCTTTTGTCTTTTGATTGGCCATGAATGTCGCTAATCCGAACAATCCCAAACATCCAATAAAAATCGCCATGGAAGTAAATACGGTTAACAAGATTGACATTTTTTGTTCCCCTTCGTAAAACTCCCGTATGTGCTCATCCAGAAACTGGTAGTCAAAGATGTGTTCAGGATAAGCAGCTTCCCATTTAGTTTTAACATCAGAAATGATACTCTTGAGTTGTGATTGATTGATCTTAAGAGATAAGGTTCTGTAGCCTCCGATGTCATTCATGAGTACCGTTGGCTCAAGTGGCTGGTGTAAGGACACCGTATGGAAATTTTTGACTACGCCAACGATCGGGAGGTTTCTGCCCCACATCTTCATTCGCTTTCCGATGATGTCCTGCGGATTTTGTACGCCTGCAATGCGAACCAATTCTTCGTTCACTACAAATCCTCTGGCTGTATCATAGTCTTCAATGTTGGCACCCGCTACCAGTGCGATATTATACAGCGAGATATAATGGCCATCCACTTGTTTTACCTGTGTATCACGCTTCTCACTTTCATCTTGACCTTCAAAATAGAAACCGGTTCCCCTGACAGAGCCGGAGGAAGGAGGTGTGCTGCTCAAACTGGCGAACTCCACCCCTGAAAATCTGGATATTTCTTCTCTCAGTGTTCGCATCTTACTTACGCCGTCATCGGGACCCGCCGACTCATTTTCAGGAATCGGAATCATCAGTACTGCGTCCTTTCTAAAACCGAGGTCCTGGGTTTGGAAATAATTCATCTGGCTGACCAGTATAATTGTTCCCATAATAAAAAATTGAGAGATGACGAACTGAAGAACCACCAGACTTCTCCGAAGATTAAATCCTGAAGCTGATTTATTACTAATCTGATTCTTTAAAGCCAATACGGGTTTATATCCCGAAATAATTAAAGATGGATAAAATCCGGATAACAGCGAAACACCAACTGTTACACCAATGATGAATGCCCACAGGTGAACGTCTGAGGAAAAATAAAGTCCTAGTTTAAGATTCAGAAATGGATTCAGTAAACTTAAGGACATCTCTGTAAAGCCGAGCGATAACAACATGGCAAAGAAAGTAACCAGGGTTGTTTCACCTAAAAATTGCAGGATGAGTTGCGAACGGGTACTGCCAAGCGACTTTCGAATTCCCACTTCTTTTGAACGTTTAATGGCTTCCGCGGTCGTAAGATTTATAAAATTGATACAGGCAGTGATGATCAGAAAGGCTGCAATGATTGCCAATGCTACAATCATTTCGCGTGGCGCCGTTTTATAATTAAAATTGGAATATCGGTCGTCAACATGTAATTGGCTCAGGGGTTGCAGGGTGAAGGTTTGGTGGCTGTAATTTTCCTTGCCCAGATATTTTTCAACAAAAGCCGGCATCCGCGATTCAATTGCTGAAATACTTTTTTCTTTTACCAGAATATAACACTGTTCATCGCTCCAGATCCCGCGCCAGCCCGAGGCCTCCCGGTCCTTTTTTATGGTAGCATAAGAGAGCATCAGGTTGAAAGGAAAATCTGTATTCGCGGGAAAATCTTCCATCACTGCCGTAATTCTATATTCAATGGTATCATATTTCACCACTTCACCGACCACCTCTTCTTTGCCAAAATATTTTTTGGCCAGCGATCTTGATATAATCGCTTCATTGGGATCATCCAAACCTTTTTCTACACTGCCTACAACCAGAGGCCTGTCAAATATTTTAAAAAAACCAGGTTGCGCGAATACGATCCCAGCTTCTTCCTGGTACTTTGTCGTCTCTCCGTTTTTCTGAGGCACTTTTATGAGCGCTCCTGCCCGGTACGAAGCAAAAGTTACTTGTTCGCACTCTGGAAAATCCTGAAGAAAGGCATCGGGCAAAGCCGTTGGAACTCCCGGTGTATAAAATTTGCCATTGTTGCCATCAGATTCGGTTACGACTCTGTAAATACGATCCCGGTTTACGTGATAATTATCAAAACTCGCCAGATGTTTGACCATTAAAAACAACACTAAGCTGCACGTAATGCCAAGGGTTAAACCCGAAATATTAAGCAGCGAGCTACTCTTTTCACGCAGAAAGTTTCGAAGAGCGGTTTTAAAATAATTCTTGAACATAGGCGATTAAATGAATCAGATCGCAGTGTTCAATTGCGGTGCCACAATTAAAAGGCCTGTAAAAGCTATTAAACGCGGTTATTCTTTGCCATGGCATAAAAAAGCGAACGGATGTGTTCGAAACCGCACATTTGAATTATTCGATTTCCCTTGATGTTAATGGGTAGAATCCGTAACTTATTAGAATGATGCAACAGCTCATTATTGCGATTTTATTTCTGGCTGCCCTGGGATACGTAGGATATCTTATCTACAAAAGCTTCCTGGCAAAATCCGGTTGTACTACTGGTTGTGGATCCTGTGGAATAGATTTCAGTAAAATCGAAAAAGAGTTACAGGAAAAAGGATCAAAAATCAAATCCTGATCTACGCGAAAACGGCTCCCCCTTCTGTGCAATTCCGACACATCTCTAATTTACTTCTTGATACCAACAAACTTTGTCTGAACCTTTGGTATGCTTCTCCATTCCATATTTCAGCAAAGGAGTTTTTTCTCAGATCGCCTAATACAAAGTGGGCATCTTTGTCAAAGCAACAGGGCACCACTTTGCCGTCCCAGGTAATGACGCAACTATGCCACATCTTCCAGCAATGGTCATCCAATTTATTTTTTATTTTATAAGAGCCATCAGCCTGTTTGCGATATCGGGAATATATGTCCAGATCGGGAATGAGCGATGAACCATTTTGATAATCATAAATTTGTGCTGTTTTAAAAACAACCTGATCGACCCCTAATTCATTCGCCAGCTTCCTCACTTCTGGAATTTGATGCTCATTTGGTTTGACAACCAGAAACTGAAATACCACATGCGGTGTTTTAGACTTCAATTCCTTTTTCCACTGAATTATATTTTTTGTTCCCTCAATTACTTTATTCAATGAGCCCCCTATGCGGTAAGATTGATAGGTATCCTGAGATGTTCCGTCAATAGATATGATTAAACGGTCAAGGCCAGAAGAAATCGTTTGACGTGATGTCTTATTGTCCAGATAGTGTGCGTTCGTCGACGTAGCGGTATAAATTCCCTTTAAAGACGCATAGTTTACCATCTCCAAAAACTGCGGATTTAAATAAGGTTCCCCCTGAAAATAAAACGTTAGGTAAGTTAATGTGTCTGACAACTGATCGATGACATGTCTATAAAGAATCGGATCTAACATTCCCGTTGTACGGGTGAACGATCGGAGGCCACTAGGGCATTCAGGGCACCGCAGGTTACAAGAGGTTGTGGGTTCAATAGAGATGCTTACGGGCAAACCCTGGATGTGCGCGGCTTTTTTTATTTTCGAAACCTGATAGGTCCGGAGGATATGGGCAGTGTTCACCACACGTTGCCAGGTCAGCTTTGAAGCCAGGTTGATCCCATCTTGTATTCCGCCAATCATAAGCGCAAGATAGTTTGTAAAATGGTAAAGGTGTTTATATTTCGGAGATTTGGGATAACATGCAAAAGATTACAGCAATATTATTATTTCTCTCCACCATTTGTAGTGCTCAAAGCCAATTATCTGATCAGGCGGAAATTTCTGTTCTGACCCTGGGGCCATGGCAAGGGGAGGTCTATACTGCATTCGGTCATAGCGCATTCAGAGTGTATGATCCCGTGAATGGAATTGACGATGCCTATAACTATGGTGTGTTTGATTTTAACCCCCCAATTTTTTATCTGAATTTTGCACGTGGCCATAACTACTACAAGCTGGGCATAATGGACTACAAGATGTTCGAGTATACTTACATCTTCTACAACCGGTTTATCCATGAGCAAATCCTGAACCTGCGGCCAGATCAAAAACAAAAGCTTTTTGATTTTCTTCAATGGAATGCCCGGCCTGAGAACCGGGAATATCTGTACGATTATTTTTATGATAACTGCGCTACGAAAATTCCGGAAGTAATGTTAACGGTGTTCGGAGATTCCGTGAAGTTCGATGGTTCTTACATTACTACCGATTACACGATTCGTGAACTAACTGATTTTTATCTCATGGAACAGCCGTGGGGGGATCTGGGGATTGACGTTGGGTTGGGGCTACCTACTGATAAGAAGGCAACTCCTTATGAATACATGTTTCTCCCGGACTATGTTGAGTCGGGTTTTAATCACGCTACAATTATTCAGGGGAATAGTCCGCGACCTTTAGTGAATCAAACAAAAATTATCTATTCATCGCTCCCTGAAGATTCGCCCACAAAACTTTTTCATCCGCTGGTTGTATTTTCAATTTTCTTACTGATCACTTTATACATCAGTTACCGCGATTTAAAAAGGAAAAGACTTTCTCTTTTATTTGACAGTATATTTTTTGGGTCAGTCGGATTTTTGGGAATCTGCCTTCTGCTTTTATGGGTTGCCACCAGCCATCAGGCCGCAGCAAAAAACTTTAATCTATTATGGGCCGTACCAACCCATCTCGTTGCTGTGATCGCGTTTATAAGAAAGCCAAGATGGCTTGAAAAGTACTTTTTATTGGTTGTTATTCTTTGCGCCTTATTGTTGATAAGCTGGCCCTTTCTTCCTCAGAAGCTGAATTATTTTTTAATACCCCTTGTGTTGGCGCTGGGCGTCCGGTCTTTTACACAATTCCGGCTCAGGCAACAGGTACAGTAATTAAAAAAGAGGAGCCTTTACCAGGGTTGGATTCTACCCGAATCGTGCCCTGCATTTTTGAAACCGTTTCCTTTACAATGTACAGGCCGAGACCGGATCCTTTCGATTGAAAAGTGCCCCGGTAGAACATATCAAATATTTTATCCAGATGTTCATTGCTGATACCCATACCGTTATCGGAAACGATAAGTTTAATCGCTCCGTTCGAATTACTGACGTCGACGCCGATCCATTGATTTTCTTTCTGCGGGTCGTGGTACTTAATCGCATTGGCCATAAGATTATTCAGTACAACGCTAAAACGGTTTTTGTCCGCGAGCACAGGTTGGGCGAAGGAAACCTTATTTTCAAAGGTAATAGTTTCTGCCCCTTCAATGAATTTGAGGTTTTCGGTAACTTCGGTAACCAGCGAGCCAAAATCAACGCGTTCGCTCCTGACCTCGGTCCGCGCGTTTTTAGAATAATCAATGATATCTTTTACAAAAAAGTCAAGTTTATCTACCCGGTCGATCATCATGGTGAAATACCCTTGAATTTTAGAATCAGTTGTTTCGTACCGGGCAATATTGATCAGGCCTTTAATGGAGGATAGCGGAGAACGCAGGTCGTGAGAAGTGCTGTAGAGAAACCTGTCTAGCTCTGCGTTTGTTTTTTCCAGGTGAGTATTTTTTCCCCTCACTTCTTCCGCCAATTGTTTCAATTCCTTTTCCGAAGATTCATTGAGCTTCTGCATAAAATCAACACAGATGATGAGGATGCCAGCACTTGAAAATGCATTGACGGCAAAAAAGGTCTTCATATTTAACGGACTCTCAAACTGAACCGAGCCCAGAATACGATAGTCATATACAAATAAAACGGTGAGCAGCACGAGCGGAATTGCATTGAACAGGTATCGCAATGGTTTTTCATTGGAATCAAAGAGCGCAGAAGAGGCTACTATAAGTGGGAAATAATAGAGAATAATACCAATGCTCTGGGGAAGGACACTGGCAAATAATAGGAAAAGGATATTTAAAGATAGCAGTACAAAGATCTTAGACTCTTTATGAAATTTCCAGTGATTCAACAGGTAAGAGAAAGCAATTACTATAGCAAAGGCAGCATCGACTGCAACGGACTCATATAATCCCGCTGAGGCGTCCAGGAGGATGTGAAGAAGGGCCAAAACAATGCAAAACAAGCAAATTTTGCCCACTAAAACATTCCTTTTTATGCTGCTGAGCAGGGGTTTAGCGTTCTCAACCACCTCTTGAACCATTGTTCAAAATTAGGGTAACTGCCGCTTTGATTATGGGGTGGGATTAAGACTCTATCACCTATGTAAGTTTTTCTTCAATCGGAGTATTAGATGTTTTTTTGAACCTTTAAAAACGGCTACAGATGCAAGGGCCTGTTTGCTGTAGCGGCCAGACAGGCTTCTTTTACCGCTTCCATGTAGGTTGGATGAGCATGAGACATGCGTGCCACATCCTCCGCAGAAGCCCGGAATTCCATGGCGACTACGCCAGCTGCAATCATGTCGGCAGCTCGTGCTCCGATAATATGAACACCCAGAATTTCGTCCGTTTGTTTATCGGCCAGGACCTTCACCATTCCATCGGTATCCATACTTGCCCTGGCGCGACCTAATGCTTTGTAGGGAAAGTTTCCAACCTTATATGCCTTGCCATTCGCTTTTAATTGCTCTTCAGTATACCCTACACTGGCCACCTCAGGCCAGGTATAAACAACCCCGGGTATTAACAAATAATTGACATGCGGTTTTTGTCCGGCAAACTGTTCAGCCACATAAACACCCTCTTCTTCAGCCTTATGGGCTAACATGGCACCACGTACAACGTCGCCTATCGCATAAATATTTTCCACCTTTGTCTTCAGGTGGTCATCCACTTTAACCTGACCTTTTTCAAGTTCGATGCCTAGTTTGTCTAAACCCAGGCCTTCTGTGTACGGTCTTCTGCCAATACTTACCAGGCAATAGTCGCCCTTTAACTCAATGGTCTTTCCATCTTTTGCTTCGGCTTTCACTACCACTTCCTTCCCTTTATTCTCAACGGAAGTTACTTTGTGTCCAAGAAAAAATTCGATGCCTAATTTTTTAGTGACTTTCAATAATTCTTTGCCCATGGTTCCATCCATGGTGGGAATAAGACTATCCAAAAATTCAACAACCGTCACTTTAGCACCGATGCGGGCATAGACAGAACCCAATTCCATACCAATTACACCCCCGCCAATAACGATAAGATGTTTTGGAATTTCTTTCAGCTCAAGGGCTTCTGTGCTGGAGATTATCCGTTTTTTATCAAAGGGTGCGAACGGGAGGGGTGTGGGTTTTGACCCAGTCGCAATAATCACTTTATCACTGGTGATAGTGGACTCTTTTCCGTCTTTCGCGGTAATCTTAATGGTATTTTTATCAACAAAAGATCCGATGCCCGTATGCACATCTATTTTATTCTTCTTCATAAGAAATGCGATGCCATCTACATTAGATTTCACAACATCACCCCTTCTTTTGATCATTTGGGTGAAGTTTACTTTGGGTGCCGGGATATCAATGCCATGTTCGGCAAAGTGAGTTTGGGCATTGTGAAAATGTTCTGTCGAGTCAAGCAATGCTTTAGAGGGTATGCAACCGACGTTTAAACACGTGCCTCCAAGCGTGTCATATTTTTCGATAATAGCAGTTTTAAAACCAAGTTGCGCACACCGAATGGCGGCGACATAACCTCCGGGGCCGGAGCCAATAACTGTTACGTTGTATTGCATAATATTTATAAAATCAAAACGAAAGTCAGGAATTTTTGCGAGACACAAATTAAATACCGAGTATCAATCTTCCTGGATCCTCCAGCATTTCTTTGACTCTTACTAAGAAACTTACTGACTCCCTTCCATCAACGATACGGTGATCATAAGATAATGCCAGATACATAATGGGCCGCACCACTACCTCACCGTTCTTCACTACGGGTCTTTCAACAATATTATGCATACCTAAAATCGCGGACTGCGGGGGGTTCAGTATGGGCGTTGATAACATCGATCCAAATACTCCGCCGTTTGTGATACTGAAAGTGCCTCCGGTCATTTCTTCTATTGATAGTTTTCCGTCGCGACCACGGGTAGCGAGCCTGATGACCTCGCTTTCAATCTGGTCAAAGCTCAATCTATCAGCATTTCTTATCACCGGTACAACCAAACCTCTGGGGGTAGATACTGCTATAGAAATATCACAATAGTCATGATAAATGACTTCTTCCTTATCAAGCGATGCGTTGACTCCGGGAAATTCTTTCAATGCGGCGCATACAGCTTTGGTAAAAAAAGACATAAAGCCAAGTCCAACACCGTACTTTTCCTTGAACTTGTCTTTGTAGCGAGAACGCAGATCCATCACCGGTTTCATATCAACCTCATTAAAGGTGGTGAGCATGGCGGTTTCATTCTTGACTGAAACCAGACGCTTTGCAATGGTTCTTCTGAGGGAAGACATTTTTTCACGACGTTCACTCCTGGTGATGCCATCCGAAATTGCGGGTGGACCCGATGGACCAGAAACCTGGGCCTTGGCATCGGCGGGCTTTCCCGTAGCAAGCTGAGCTTTCTGAGCATCATCTTTCGTTATTCTTCCGCCCACTCCTGTACCCTGCAACTGATTGGAGGCCATACCTTTTTCATCCATTATTTTTGCGGCCGCGGGAGAAGGATGCCCCGCCGCATACGATTTATCATTTTTTGGAGCGCTGCCATCAGGGGCCGGAGTAGTTGGTTTTGGTGCGGAGGCCTCAGGCGCACCTTCCATAATTTCTATACGGCAAATTAATCCACCTATGGGCAAAGCATCTTTTTCTTTGGCTACAATCCGGAGAATTCCGGCAGCCTCTGCGGGTAGCTCAAACGTTGCCTTATCAGATTCCACTTCAGCAATTATTTCGTCGATTCTGACCATATCGCCGTCTTTTTTAAGCCACGAAGAAATGGTGACTTCCGTAATCGACTCACCAACGGCTGGAACTTTCATTTCCTTAATGGCGCCGGTAGACTTAGGGGTGTTTGGGGGGGGAGCTACGGGAGCTGTTTTATTGTCTTCTGCCTTCACAGTTTTGGTTTCTTCTTTTGAGGGAGCCGCTGGCTTCGCAACCGCCTGGCCATTGGGTTCAATTTCACAAATGACTTCGCCAACAGGAACCGTTTCCCCTTGCTTTCGGATGATCCTGAGTACCCCTTCATTCTGGGCCGTTAATTCAAAAGTAGCTTTATCAGATTCCAGTTCAGCGATTACTTCATCGAGCTTTACGGAATCGCCATCTTGCTTTAACCAATTGGCAATGGTTACCTCTGAAATAGATTCACCTACGGTGGGGACTTTAATTTGGATTCCCATGATATATTTTTATAGGATTAGATCTCAAATGATCGGTTAATAATTTTTTCTTGTTCGGCTTTATGGACTTTTGAATATCCGGTGGAAGGTGAGGCGCTTGCTTTGCGGCTGATCACTTCCATTTCCTGTTTGGGCATTACCCTTTGTATAAATGACCAATAGCCCATATTCGCAGGCTCCTCCTGAACCCACACAACTTTTCCACCTTTATACTTCTTGAGGAGCACCTTTACCTGTTTTTCAGGGAAGGGATGCAATTGTTCAATACGTATAACGGCGGTATCTTTAATTTTCTTTTTAAGCTGAACCTCAAGCAAGTCGTAATAAATTTTACCGGTACATAACACGACACGCGAGATTTCTTTTGGATGTGCATTCACATCATCGATCACTTCCTGGAAGGAACCTTCCGAAAATTCTTTCACCGGGGAAACAACAGAGGGATGTCTTAACAAAGATTTGGGCGAAAGTACAATGCAAGGCTTTCTAAAAGGCCAGGTGACTTGTCGTCGGAGGAGGTGGAAAAAATTCGCAGGTGTCGTTGGGTTTGCCACGATGATATTATATTCTGCGGAGAGCTGTAAGAATCTTTCCGGTTTAGCACTTGAGTGCTCAGGCCCCTGACCTTCATATCCATGGGGCAACAACATCACTAATCCGTTCATTCGTTGCCATTTGGATTCCGCGCTGGTGATGAACTGGTCGATCATTACCTGGGCTCCATTAACGAAATCACCGAACTGCGCTTCCCACAAAACAAGCGCATGCGGAGTTGCCATAGCATACCCATACTCAAAACCAAGAACGCCAAACTCTGACAATAGGGAATTGTAGATATGAAATTTTTCCTGACCTTTTTCAATATTGTCCAATCCACAATACGGGGCGTTGGTATTGGTATCGAAGAAATACGAATGGCGATGCGAGAACGTTCCTCGTTTTACATCTTGCCCTGACATCCTGACAGGGGTGCCTTCAGTCAAAAGGGAGCCATAAGCAAGTAACTCGGCATCAGCCCATGTCAAAATTTTGGTTTCAAAGAATGCGGTCTTGCGGTCTTTCAGTAATTTTTCAATTTGTTTTATAGGTCTGAACCCTTCCGGGATGTTGATCAACGCCTTGCCTACTTTATCAATAACATTTTGCTTGATGCCGGTAATTGGTGACTGATCAAAATCTTCAGGTGTGGAGCGGCGAAGTTTCTCCCATTCCGCTTCAATCTTTTGCGGTTTATAAGGGAGGGGCTTTTGCTTTACTTCATTGAGGCGGTCTTGCAACTGGCTCCGGAAGCGCTTATCCATTTCATCCGCAAGGGCAGCATCAACATCGCCACGCTCAACCAGTTTCTTGACATATACTTCTCTTGGATTGGGGTGCTTGGCAATCAGGTTGTACAACTTCGGCTGAGTGAACTTTGGCTCATCATTTTCATTATGCCCATGTCGC
Organism: Cyclobacteriaceae bacterium; assembly: GCA_039917935.1. Lineage (GTDB taxonomy): Bacteria > Bacteroidota > Bacteroidia > Cytophagales > Cyclobacteriaceae > Chryseosolibacter. Next base: position 34,363 of record JBDSIM010000316.1, read on the forward strand.
CGATAGCACAAAAGATCAATAAAAATATCTTTCCCGAATTTTTGCCGGAACTCAACGGCCAGGTTAGCCGCAAAGTTAACGGCTTCAGCGTCATCGCCGTTCACGTGAAGAATCGGTGCATCTACAATTTTCGCAATGTCGGTACAATAAATACTGGTGCGGGCGTCATCATAATCAGTGGTAAATCCGATCTGATTATTAATGACAAAATGAATGGTACCTCCCGTTGTATATCCCGCTAGCCCTGACATCTGTACTACTTCATATACCACTCCTTGTCCGGCAACGGCTGCATCCCCGTGAATAAGGATGGCCATTGCGGTTTTTAATTCACCCCCGTATTCATCGTCAATTTGTCCACGGGTATAACCAATAACCAAAGGGTCCACCGCCTCCAGATGGGAGGGATTGGGTGTAAGCTTTACGTATATCTTTTTACCAGAAGGCGAGTTAATATGACTTGAATAGCCAAGATGATACTTCACATCCCCGTCACCCATCGTGAGGTCAGGATTTACATTGCCTTCAAATTCGTTAAAGATCTGTTCATAGGTTTTTCCAAGAATATTGGAAAGCACATTTAATCTTCCCCGGTGAGCCATTCCGATCACCACTTCTTTCACATCCAGTTCCGCGGCCCGGTTGATAATTGTCTGAAGTGCCGGTATCGTGTTTTCACCGCCCTCCAGAGAAAACCTTTTTTGGCCAAGGAACTTGGTGTGTAAAAAATTTTCAAAGACTACGGCTTCGTTGAGCTTTCCTAAAATGCGTTTCTTTTCTTCACGGTTAGGATTATAGGCATAGTATTCGTTTTCACATTTCTGGAAGAACCATTTTCTCACTGCATCATTACCGATGAAATTATACTCCCAGCCAATGGGTCCGAGGTATAGAAATTTAAGTTTTTCAATGATCTTCCGGAGAGTAGAACGCTCCATGCTGATTTCAGAGGCAACATCAAACTCGGTATCCATGTCTGCATCTGAAAGCCCTACGCCTTTGTGATCGAATTGTACATTGTGATTTCTTCTTTCGCGCACAGGGTTTGTCTTGGAGGCAAGGTGGCCGAAAGACCGATAGGTAAAAATCAGGTTTCGTACCTGTGTCTCTTTGATCGATAAAGAATCATTGACAGTAACGGGGGTGCCGGAACCGTTCTCTCCATAGCGCTGGTTGGAAAAATCATAACCCTCAAAAAACTTCTGCCAGGTAATATCTACCGAAGCGGGGTCCTTTTTATAATTTTGATAGAGTTGATCGACATAACCAACGTCTGCATTTGAAATGTATGAATACTTATCCATTTTTTTAAAGTAAGCCAGTAAAGGTAAAAAACCGCATTTAATTTAAAAAACCGCTTAATCGCATATACGAATATGAACCCGGAGTGTAATTTGAGGTTTTTTCATTAAACATTTCATTGACAGAAGGAAAAAATCAGCTATCTTTGCAAACTTAAAAAACGGACGAGTTCCAAAATTACGAAAAATGGTAAAAATTAGATTGGCCCGTAGAGGCCGCAAAAAACTGGCGATGTACGACGTAGTCGTAGCCGACGCCAGGGCACCACGAGATGGTCGCTTCATAGAAAAAATCGGAACCTATAACCCGCTTACGGTACCGGCAAAAATTGACTTAAAAAATGATCGGGCATTTCATTGGCTTATGCAAGGTGCCCAGCCTTCTGATACGGTGAAGGCCATGTTATCCTACCGTGGGATCATGTTAAAAAAGCATTTACAGATCGGTGTAGTGAAAGGCGCGTTAACGCAGGAGCAAGCCGACAGCAAACTGGCTGACTGGATGCAATCAAAAGAATCGAAGACTCAAGCTTCTACTGACAAAATGAGCCAGGATAAACAGGCTCAGGCGAAAGCCCGTAAAGAAGCTGAAACCAAAATTAAGGACGCCCGCGCTGAGACTATTCGCAAGAAAGCCGAATTGGCTGCGGCAGTTCCGGAAGCCCCTCCTGCCGAAAGTGTTGAAGGACCTGCTGCCGAAAGTACAGAGGGACCCGCTTCGGAAGCAACTGCTCCCGAAGGCACTGAGCCTGCCGAAGCAAAGGCAGAATAGAAAAAAAATTAACCATCAATAAAAATGCCAGTGCCCAAGCGCATTGGCATTTTTGTTTAGTTCAACCGAGATGAATATCGATACTTGTTTTAAAATCGGTTATATCATGAAGCCACACGGCCTGAAGGGCCAGGTAACCATTTCATTGGATCCGGAATCGCCGGAAGATTTTACCCCTATAAAAACTGTTTTCGTAGCGTCTAATGAGAAACTTTTACCCTATTTCATTGAAGCTATTTCACTGAAGGGAAATAAGGCATTTCTTAAATTGGAAGAAATTAATACCCCTGAGCAGGCAAAGGAAATTTCAAAGTCGTCAATTTATCTTCCGAAATCTCAACGTCCCAAATCAGCACGCGGGAAATTTTATGATGACGAAGTCATCGGCTTTGACGTTGTCGATAGTGAAGTCGGTGACTTGGGAAAGGTAAAGGAAATTGTCCAGGCCGGACCCAATAAATTATTGTCGGTGGCTTACCAGGGAAAAGAGATTTTAATTCCCCTAAACAGTCCATTCGTTGATGGGGTTAACAAGGGCAGAAAAAAGATAACCGTTACCTTGCCCGAAGGTTTTTTAGAAATATAAGTTCCTACATTGGCTCAGCCAAAGTCATCGGAACTTATAGCCTTTAAGAGTCCACTTATTACCATTATCATCATGCATATTGATATCATCACATGCCTGCCAAGACTAATCGAAAGCCCTTTTGCGGATTCAATTCTGAAACGCGCCCAGATAAAAGGGTTAGTGGAAGTCAATATCATTGATCTGCGCAATTACGCTACCGACAAGCATAAATCTGTAGACGATTATGCCTATGGCGGAGGGGCCGGGATGGTGATGATGATCGAGCCGATTGATCGCTGCCTTCGCGAATTAAAATCTCAACGCTTATATGATGATATTATTTATATGAGTCCTGATGGTGAAAAGTTAACACAATCAGTGGCCAATCAATTAAGCCTTAAACAGAACCTGATTTTGCTGTGCGGCCACTATAAGGGGGTAGATGAGCGGGTCAGGAAACATCTGGTAACCCGGGAGATGAGTATCGGAGATTATGTCCTTTCTGGCGGTGAGCTGGCAGCCGCAGTTGTGGCGGATGCGGTGATTCGGTTAATTCCGGGGGTGCTATCGGATGAAACCTCAGCTTTAAGCGATTCTT
>JBDSIM010000317.1:0-8142 GCA_039917935.1 Cyclobacteriaceae bacterium
ATATTTTTGTTGGTGATACCACCCTCAAGTGATTTCTTCTTATTAAATGTTAATGCAAACAGATACTAAAGCCATAGACCTTGTCATGCTTGTTGATGATAATGATACTGATAATTTTATCAGTAAAAGGATCATTGAGATTACCCAATTCGCCACCCGGGTTGAAGTCAAGGGTTCTGGAAAAGCCGCCCTTGATTATTTGAGGGAAAATCAGAATTCCGCAGAAAATCTCCCCAGCCTGATTTTTTTAGATATTAATATGCCCATCGTTGATGGTTTTGTTTTTCTCTACGAATTCGAGAAATTTAATGAGGTCGTGAGGAATAAATGCAAGGTTATTATCCTGTCCAGTTCTGATAATAAGCGGGATATTGACAAGATTGTCAATAATAACCACGTGATTAAATTCATCACCAAGCCACTGACTGAACTCGCGCTTGACGAGATAAAATTAAATAATATTTAACCCTCGGTTTTTGTGTATTGTTGGTATTGTTTTTTAATCCAATAATTGCATAAATACGATCAAAATGAAACTTTTCACTGCCTCCCCCGGAGCAATTTTATGCTTTTTAATCCTTCCATTATTAAGCTTTGGTCAGGAAAACGCCACGCAACCCGACACCATACTATGGAAGAAAAAATTGAATTTCTCCCTCAACCTCAACCAGGCTTCTTTTTCCTCTAATTGGAAAGCAGGAGGTATCAATGCCTTTGGATTCAATACCCTTTTTAATTATAAAGCCAATTACAAGCGGGACAAGGCTTCCTGGGATAATGATATAGACATGGCCTTCGGCTTTGTCAATAACTCTGGCCTGGGATACAGGAAAACCATTGACCGCATTTACATCGATACAAAATACGGTTACGACATTAGTAGTAAATGGGCACTGTTTACGTCACTGAATTTTCTTAGCCAGTTCTCTAAAGGTTATAACTATCCGGATGATGGTACTGAACTATTGATTTCCGATATTTTCGCCCCTGCTTTTATTACCGGAGCGCTGGGTCTGGAATATCATCCGGTTGATTATTTTAAGGTGCGGATCGCGCCTTTGGCACCCCGTATTACCATTGTCCAGGATCCTGGGCGATTCGTCACATCGGTCGGCCCCATGCCCTACGGTGTGGATCCAAGTGAAAATGTTCGCTACGAATGGTTGGGATTTCAGTTATTGGCTGAGTTCGACAAAAAGATCTATGAAAACGTGAACCTCAAATGGCGATACGTGATGTTTGCCAACTATGAAACCCTCGAAGCCAAAAGATTGGATCACAGGGTTGACCTTGACCTGATCGCCAAGGTCGGAAAGTATATCAACGTTGGCCTCGGCGGAATTTTATTGTACGATTATGATCAGGATACGGGCACTCAATTAAGTCAGGTTTTTTCAATAGGATTCTTATACACATTCCAGAATTATCCCGAACCGGAAAAATAAGTTGCTATAGCACTATTGCCAATTTGTAGCTGTCCATCCCTCGGCTTCATTGAAGAATACCCTCCCGGAGAGCGTGTAAGATACCTGTAATTTCCAGGCAGATTTCACTGAGCATTATTCCTGGAATTTTCGTAACTTATTAATTGGCGTTTTTGTCTGACCATCATTAGAGACCCTCCGACTCCCCTACGCAATTAATGCCTTATCCCTATTTCCCTTATTGCCTGATGCCCTGTACCCAATGCCTGATGACTATTTTTTTAGTAAGTTTGGTACCTATGGATAAGCATAAATTTATACAGGCAATTAATCAGTCGTATGATTTTAAAACCCCTTCCATTTATCTGGGAGCCGCGGTATTGGATAAAGAGATTCTGGCAGAGGCGAAAGTGAATCTTTCGTTGCAGATGATGACGCGGCACGGGTTAGTAACCGGCGCGACGGGATCAGGGAAAACCCGGACTTTACAACTGATTGCTGAACAGCTTTCGGCGGCAGGAGTTCCTGTTTTTATGCCGGACATGAAAGGAGATCTTTCAGGAATGGCAAAAGAAGCTTCCTCCAATCCGAAGCTATCGGAACGGGCAGCAGCCCTTGGCATAACCTATCAACCAGCGGCATTTCCGCTCGAAATTTATTCCTTAAGTGGAAAGTTGGGAGCGCAAATGCGTGCGACCGTCACTGAATTCGGGCCGGTATTACTCAGCAAGATTTTATCCTTAAATGAGGTTCAAACCGGCGTGCTCAATGTGGTGTTCAAATACGCTGATGATAAACAACTTGCGATCGTTGATTTTAATGACCTAAAAAAAGTATTGCATTATCTGACAGAGGAAAAAGGTGCTAAAGAGATCAGGCATGAGTACGGAAAAATATCGACCTCCACGTCCAGCACAATTCTACGCAAGATCGTTTCACTGGAACAACAAGGTGTAGACCAGATATTTGGTGAGCCCTCATTTGACATCGACGATCTTTTCCAAAAAGTTGATGGCCAGGGTGTGATCAGTATGCTCAATGTATCCGATATACAACAACAGCCCGCGATATTTTCTACTTTTATGCTGGCTTTGCTCGCGGAAATCTATCAGGCGTTGCCGGAAGCCGGTGACATTGATAAACCCAAGCTGGTGTTTTTTCTTGATGAAGCACACCTTTTGTTTAAAGATGCTTCCGATGCGTTTATGGATCAGATCGATCAGATCATAAGACTCATTCGATCGAAAGGGGTGGGCATTTTTTTCTGCACACAGCTAACCTCTGATGTGCCAGTGTCTGTTCTATCTCAGTTGGGAAATCGTGTTCATCATGTTATTCGCGCGTTTACTCCAAATGATGTGACGTCATTGCGGGAGACCATCAAAACTTTTCCGCGATCGGAATTTTACGACATGGAACAACAGTTTACTCAATTGGGCACCGGACAAGCATTCATCACTGTTTTGAATGAAAAAGGGATCCCTACAGCAACCGTCGTTACGCACCTGGCACCTCCGGCATCGGTCATGGGTCCGCTATCGGGGCAGGAATATGGGGCGTTGCAGCAAGGTTCTGAAATGTTCCGTAAATACAAGGAGCCTGTTGATCCTAAAAGTGCTTTTGAAATTCTGGATGAGCGCATGAAGGAAAATCGGGAGGAGGCTCAGGAAGCATCTGCTCCAGTGGGACGAAAAGAAAAATCAACCTTTGAACAGGTCATCGGCTCTCCTGTGGCTAAGCAAGTAGGACGTGAGCTTGTGAGAGGGGTGTTTGGGATGTTATTTGGAACTACCACCAGGCGAAGGTCAACACGCAGAAGAAGTGTTTTTTAAAATACCTTAGCACAAATAAAATTGCTACCGCAAATTAGCCAAGATTCAATACTATGTGGGAAGATGAAGACGATACTGATGGGGGTGATTCCGGGGATGAGGACAAAAATCTGGAAGAGTTACCGATTTATAAAAAGGCCCTGGAGATCCTGGATCTGACCGAACAAATTGTGGATACCTTTGGTGATGAAAGCATGGCCAGGATGCATCGTGAAAGCATGCTGGAAGATGCCATGATTCTGCCCGCTAAAATCGCAGGAGCAGAAGCCATGGATTATTACGTTCACAAAATGGAAAATGCAACGGTGGTCAAAATTCACGCGAGAAGTTTACTCACACAAACGGCCTCCATTAAATATCTCGGAATCGTAAATGAACAATATGTACAACTATTGCGGGATGAAATCGAAGCCTTTCGTTTGTTATTCAGGCAATGGGTGAAAACGTTTGATAACAACACTACCAAAGAAGGTGACGGGTGGGGGTTGTTTGTGAGTGACGATGAGTAGGTATCGTGCCGTTGTTCTCACCGGACTTGCTAATTGCTGAGAACTTGTATACCTCATATGGTAAAAAAGTAAAGACTGTCATGGACAGTTTGAAAATATGGCTTCGAAGATTACTTTCAAATTCAATCTGATAGCGAAGCCTATAGCCAACTTCACTCTGTAGTTTTTCACTGAAGCGGATACCACTAAAAATGAAAGAAGCTAAGGATGGAGTAATCCTTAGCTTCTCATAATTTCAACAAAACTGAATACAGTTGCAGTTGACTTTGTTTCTAACATCTACTAGCTAGACACCAGTTCATTTAATTTTGGATCTTATTAAAAGTTTCTTTCAACTTTCCGGAGGCAAATTCCTGTGCATCCATGGCGTCTGGCACCACCGCAGCCATTCCAAAAAATTCATGCGTTACACCTTCATAATTTCTATACGAAACATCAACTCCGGCGGCGCTTAGTTTGTCGGCATACGCTTTGCCTTCGCTCAATAAAGGATCTATTTCGGCAGTAAGCACTGTAGCGGATGGCAATCCTGTCGCCTCTGCATTAAGAAGGGAGATCAAAGGATTATTACCTTCCGCGGGACTATTCAGGTAATGCATAAAGAACCATTGCATTAAAGGTTTGCTTAACGGTTTGGCATTGGCATATTGCTGATAAGAAGGAGATTCAAAATTATAATTCGCTATTGGATAGACAAGCAATTGGTGCACGGGCATAGGGAATCCCTGGCTCCTGGCCATCAGGCAGACAGAAGCTGCGAGATTTCCACCGGCGCTTTCACCAGCAACTGCTACCTTGGTCGTATCACCTTTAATTGTGTGGCTGTTCATACGCGCCCATTGATAAGCAGCATAGGCATCCTCATGCGCTGCAGGAAATTTATTTTCCGGTGCCTTGCGATAATTGACAGAAACAACAATAGCTTCTGCCTTTTCAGATAGCCCCTGGGTGGATGCCTCATATACTTCAGGATTGGCTATCACCCAGCCTCCTCCATGATAATAAACAATAACAGGATAGCTGGTTTTATTTGTTTGCGGTGTGTAAATGCGAACCTGAAGGCTATCGGTTGCTGGCCCTTTTATCATGCGTTCTGTCATCGTTACTTTTGGTGGAACAGGCGTAATGTTGTATTTAGTCATCAATGCTTGAACGGCATCTTTTGGGGTGGGCGAGTTCCTCGCAGCTTCTACGCTCTTTTCAGTTAATGGCGTAGGATTTAATTTGTCAAGTTGTTCAATCACAGCAAGCATTTCAGGGTCGATATTAGGCGCCCAGGCCGGATTTTGACCTTCCGGCTTTATTCTTACACCTGATTTTGCATTGTCATTATTATCAACACAGGAGAAAACAGACAAGCTCGCAAAACAAACCAGCACTGCCCGAATTAAATTGTGTTTTGTGATTTTTTTATCATTTTTCGTATTCATATTTATTTAAAGTTTAATTTTTTTTAATGCGTTAGGTTGAATCATTAGAAAAAATTATTCCTGCGCTGAATGAAGCGGTAAAGGTCATAATTTGCGCTTCGGTTCTTATATTGATGGGAACAATTTTGCAGGATGTGTAGAACGGCAGCAAATGGATGGCTGCTTTTTAATTACAAATCGATTTCACTAAATATCCGAGCTAACTGATAAAAATGCTTTTCACCTGACATGAGGTGATTTTGTGGATATTGTCTTTAACACGAAAGAACTTCAGTTTGTGAATGCTACTATTGCTGTTTGAGGACCCAAACAAATGCCGGGTACGCGTGTAGCCAGTGCGTTAAAAATCAGTATCCAGCCCAAGTCTGTCTTTCAGTTCTTTAAGGATGGGATTTTTATCTGCCAGAAAATCAAATTTTTCCCGGTTGGTGTACATTACTTTTTTCTCCTCGCCGGTTTGCAAATGACCGGTAATCTGAATGGAGCTGTTTCTTAATTTTTCCCTTAGAAATGCGGTTAGTTCAACTTTAATGTTATTCAGCATGGTTTCATGCACCGGACTTAATAATTGCACAATGATCATATGATCCTGAAGTTCATAGGATTGTGATAGCAACTGATATTCCGCCTGAAATTTTTTCCGCTGGTCTGCAAACGCCATCCAGGCGCTCTGAAGTTCTTGTATCGTAAACGTTTCTTCCGAAATAATTTCAATCAGGCTCGCACTTTGTAAAGCGTCTGTTTTGGATTCTGTTTTTAACAGACCGGTAATCTGCAGTGTCTTAGGGATATTTTTAATTTTTGGCTCTACTGAACTTGAAAGAGTGGGCCCGTTTTTTTTAATTAATTCAGGTATAACAAAGGTTTCAAGTCGCGGAGTAGGAGATGTATGCTCGTCAGGGAGGTCTGGGGGTAAATCATCAGACCCTACACTAATTTTTTTTTTAGCGCTGGCTGTTCAGCGGATGGGTTTCCCTGTACATTTCCATTAGCATGGTGCATTTGATCAGCTTTAAGGATATGACCAACGTGTGCCATTTTCATCAGGGCCAGCTCAACAGAAAGCCTTTGATTTTTGGATGCTTTGTAATTGATGTCACACTGATTGGCAATGTTCAGCCAGGTAAGTAAAAGAGCGGGGGGTGAAGACACTGCCTGGTCTGCATATTTCTTTTTCACATTCTCAGGCACTTCCATCAATTGGACGGTACGGGCATCTTGCGAGACGAGTAAATTGCGGAGATGTTCACTTAATCCCACAATAAAATTATGACCATCGAAACCTTTTTTTAGTACTTCATCAAAAAGCAATAGAGGTTGTGTATGATTTTGTGTTAACAAGGAATCGATGACTTTGAAATAATAATCGTAGTCGAGAATGTGAAGATTAGAAAGGGTGTCCTTGTAGGTAACTCCCTTTCCGGAAGAATAGGTGACCATCAGGTCAAAGATGGAAAGGGCGTCGCGCAAGGCGCCGTCAGCCTTAAGTGAAATCAAGTGCAGTGCTTCTTCTTCGGCAGGTATTGATTCATGTTTTGCGATTTTTTTAAGGTGATTGGAAATATCGCTGATCTGAATCCGGTTGAAATCAAAGATCTGACAACGGGAGAGGATCGTAGGAATCACTTTGTGTTTCTCGGTGGTGGCCAGAATAAAGATTGCATAGGAAGGCGGTTCTTCCAGGGTTTTCAAAAAAGCGTTGAACGCCGAATTTGAAAGCATGTGTACCTCGTCAATGATATAGACTTTAAATTTTCCGAATTGGGGAGGGTATCTCACCTGATCGATAAGGCTGCGGATGTCTTCAACCGAATTGTTTGAGGCAGCGTCTAATTCAAAAATATTTAAGGAATTCTGTTCAGACTTTTCTTCGAACCCGTTGATGAGTCTGGCCACTATGCGTGCGCAGGTGGTTTTTCCAACACCTCGTGGACCGCAAAATAAAAGTGCCTGTGCGAGTTTGTTGTTGTCAATGGCATTTTTTAGCGTGGTGGTGATGTGTTCCTGACCCACAACCTCATCAAAACCAGTAGGTCGGTATTTCCGCGCGGAGACAACAAAATTTTCCATCTGCCCGCAAGATAGAATTCAGCAATGAATTGACCAATGAAACTATTGACAATTGACACGAGCTGACAATTTAAAATGAAGGTTTTATTTGATCATATTCTTGCGGCAGCCAGAACCAATTGAATGTAAGAGGGATATCCTATCGTGGTTCTGAATCAGGTTAAGGCTATGGCCGAAAAGGGTTTGGGTTTACCCGGGTTTGCACTGCTCCATTTGGATACTGAAACCGAACTATTTTCCCACTATATTTGTCTTTGTGATTGTCAATTGCCTAATTGTTAATTGTCAACTGATTAACGGGGCCGACCGGTTTTGACAGGATGTGTGATCACGTATGTAAGCATGCAGGCTCATGGGGTGAGAGCCTTAAAAGATAGTCCTAAACCATACTTGGCGAGTCTAACTACGCCATGGCTGCTTAATTTGACTTAACGTCAGATTAGCCTCGTCCCGATAAGATCGGGAAAGCCATCATCGCTCAGCACTCACGTTTTGCAGGTGCTGGTTAGCGGTGTCGTTATGCAGAACTGCTCTGTGCGATGTTGCTAAGCACGGTTAAGACACAGTAACTAAGGAGGAGTTTAGGATGTTGGTAACCTTGCTTTTCCCGACAATAAAAATTCAACTAAGCATGTAGAAAGTACGGTATTATCTTCTCTGGACCAGAGTTCGATTCTCTGCGGCTCCACTATTGCCAGTACAAATGGCACCAAACCTTCGTAATCGTAAAGATTTCGAAGGTTTTTGTTTTTATACCCCCCTAAATCTTCCATTGATTCTCACGTTTCAGTAGCGTGATTCGGTTCCTTGTTTCTCAAAACAGTAAGAGGGAACCTATCCATCTATAAGTTCTTGACTTATAGATCCGTACTTGGTA
>JBDSIM010000318.1:0-2526 GCA_039917935.1 Cyclobacteriaceae bacterium
ATTTCTGGTCCGGCAGAGAATAAGGCGGCAAGGGTGTTTGAATCAGGAATGGACACCGTATATATTGAGGAGGTACGCCTTTCCACCCTTAGGGCGTTATTTAACAAAATTGTGAGCCTCGAGTCTACAGAAAAACTACCCGGAGTATTGGGTCATCTCGCTTCCAAAGGTTTCAGGGCACTGATGCATTTCAGTGTACATCCGGATCTCGGAAACAGTAACCTTTATGCAGCGTATATAGAAGTAGCCAACCTTGGTCTCCCCGAAAGAGAGTTTTATCTGGAAGACAGCGAAAAAGCAGAGCAGATTCGGGACAAATACCTTGGCTACATAAGCCAACTACTTCAATCCGAAGCAAAATATTCCATATCCCAATCCAGAGAAGCAGCGAAATCCATCCTTTTGTTCGAAAAGGAGCTTGCGTCCAGGATCATGACCAAGGAAGAAAGGCGACAGATTGCCAGGTTATACAATCCTCATTCAATGGATCAACTCAAAGCACTCATGCCTTTATGGGACTGGGATATGTTCTTTATGGAGATGGAAGTGTCTGAACCAGAACGACTTATAGTTACAGAACCCAGTTTTTGTATATACCTGAACACCATACTACAAACCAACAGTTTGTCAACCATCAAACACTATCTGACTTTTCTCCTGATACATCATGCGGCACCCTATACCCACTCAGCGATCGAACAGGCTCATTTTGATCTTTATGCTAGAACGCTCGAGGGTACAGAAAACATGCGACCACGGCAGGACCGCCTGGTAAAAGTGATCAACCAAAACATGGGCGAATTATTAGGCCAGCTATTTGTCTCCAAACACTTTCCGGGAGCCGCCAAGGAATCAGCAATTGAGATGACTGCTGATATAGTAGAGGCATTTAAGAACAGGATTTCCTCCCTGGATTGGATGAGCCAATCTACCAAAGACTATGCACTTGAAAAACTGTGCTCATTTAAAGTCAAGATTGGATATCCGGACAAATGGAAGGATTATTCATCGTTAAATATCAAGACTAAAGAAGCCGGAGTATCTTATCTGGAGAATATGATGGCCATCGTCAACTGGAACCTGAAGAAAGACGAAACGAGGATAGGAAAGGTAGTAGACCGGGACGAATGGTTTATGGCGCCACAGGTGGTCAATGCCTATTACAATCCCATGTTCAATGAAATAGTATTTCCGGCCGCTATATTGCAGCCTCCTTTTTTTGATTGGGAAGCAGATGCAGCAGTCAATTATGGAGGAATAGGCGCGGTCATAGGCCACGAAATCACGCACGGCTTTGATGACCAGGGCAGTAGATTTGATAAAGAGGGCAACCTCAACGAATGGTGGACAGCAGAGGACCGGGAAAGATTTCAAACCCTGACCAGACAGTTGATCGAACAGTTTGATGCTTATTTCCCATTCGAAGACCTTTCCGTCAATGGCACATTTACACTGGGAGAAAACATAGCTGATCTCGGTGGATTAAGCGTCGCTTATGACGCCTTACAATTATATTTTAAACGGCACGGAAAGCCGGGAAAAATAGATGGTTTTACTCCGGAACAACGTTTCTTCATGTCTTGGGCAACAGTATGGCGGACCAAGATTCGACCTGAAGCATTAAGGAATCAGATAAAGACAGACCCGCATCCACCCGGCATGTACCGGGCGGTAGCCGCACCCTCCAACATGGATAGTTTCTACCACGCCTTTGAAATCAAAAAGGACAGTAAGTGGCACCGAAACGAGCAAGAAAGAATAAAAATCTGGTAATATTTCCATTGACGGTAACATTTGCCCCCCCTGGAGACACTATAGAGTATAGGACCAATCTTCAGGGTAATGGAAAACGATAAAAGAATTTGCAAAGTTTGCGATGAAGTCATTCATGGCCGCAGGGACAAACTATTTTGCTCAGATCATTGCAGAGCCACGTATTACAACAATCTCAACTCGGACATCACCACCTTTATGCGCCGGATCAATTACACGATCCGGAAAAACCGAAGCATATTATACAGACTCAACCCAAATGGAAAGGCCAGGGTACACCGGATGAAACTTGTAGACTCGGGCTTAAATTTTGATTACTACACCAACGTATATAAAACCCGTACCGGTAAGACCTATTATTTTTGTTATGATCAGGGCTACCTGGAACTTGAAGATGATTTTTTTGCGCTCGTGGTCAAAGAAAATTATGTTGGTTAAACAACCATTTTTTACAGCAAATAAAAACTACTCTGCAGGTCTTGCTGCAACCAGGTGTGCCAACGTAATAAACTGTGCAACAGTTAGTTGCTCCGGACGGAGATCCACAAGGGCCAGTTCTTTCAATGTTTCTTCCGGGATCAGGGACTTTAAAGTATTGCGTATTTTTTTTCTTCGCTGACTGAAGGCCATCTTAACGACCTGCCTTAAAACATTATAAGGGACACCATCAATTTCATTACGATAACGAGTTAATGAAATCACCGCGCTTTGCACTTTGGGCGGAGGTGAAAAAGAACCGGGTTTGACTGTGAA
>JBDSIM010000319.1:0-29361 GCA_039917935.1 Cyclobacteriaceae bacterium
ATGGGTAATTCCAGCCGGAAAAAAAATGGAGTTAGTTTCCATTGGAAATCACGCATTGGGAACAAAATTTCTGAATGGTAACCACCTAATTAATGACAGGCTTAACGACACATTCAATGTGATCAGCAATTCTATTCCTGGGTTTTATTTTGGCAGGTTTGATCTTCGATGTGCCACATTGAATGATTTATATGAGGGCACAATACAGGTAATGGAACTGAATGGTTGCGGGGCGGTCCCCACCCATATTTACGATCCCGATTTCTCTTTTTGGAGGGGGATGTGGGAGCTGATTGTTCACTGGCGTAATATATTTGAGATAGCAAGGGCAAATAAAAAACTAGGCGTAGATTATATAAGTTTTAAAGAAGCGTGGGGGCTATACTGGAAATTCAAGGCGGTTACTAAATGATAGAAATCCTTTCAACCTTTGGTGTTGGTTTCTTCATTAGCTTCCTTGGGACCATTCCTCCAGGTACTTTGAACCTTACAATTATTCAACTCGGGTTGGATCACCGCATTAACATTGCCTGGAGAATGGCTATTGCGGCGGCCCTTATTGAATACCCTTATGCCTGGTTAGCCATCGAGTTCCAGGAATTCGTAACCCGATCTCCTGTCATCATTCACAATTTTCAATTGCTTACGGGAGTTGTAATGCTCTTTTTTGGTCTGGTGAACCTATTCGCCTCCTCAAAGCCCTCGAAGCTTTCACAGCGATTGGGGGCAAGTGGTTTTAGAAAAGGTGTTTTATTGGGACTACTCAATCCGCTCGCGGTTCCGTTCTGGATCGCGATGACCGCCTATAGCAAAAGTCACGGATGGATTAAACTTTCAACTGGTTGGGAAGTACACGCCTATTTATTGGGAGTATCGACTGGTACGGTAGCCTTGTTTATGCTTCTAGCTTATCTGGCAAAAATGGTGGTCTCTCATTTTCAAACAAACGCCATTTTGCAGAAAACGCCTGGGATAATCCTGATTCTATTAGGTGCTTATTCTCTTTTGGAATATATATTCGGATAAGAAAAATTTACATGATCGACAGTAACATCAAGAAGCGCATTGCCACCATGGATCCAGGCAAAGTTTGGATTCTGATGTCCGGTAGGAAATGAAAACGCAACGGGGTAATGGTAATCGCGAACAGCATGTATAACAATTTGGGCCACGTCTTCACCAAAAGCCAGTTCAGAATTCTTTATGTCTGTCATATGGCCGATTAACAACCCAGCCAGGTTTTTCAGTTTTCCAGTTCTGCGAAGTTGTGTAAACATTCTGTCAAGTTTGTAAAAGTATTCATCCACCTCCTCCACCACAAGAATTTTATAGTTGGTATCAGGCTCTGATGATGTTTTCAAAGCATCCAAAATCAAAGAAAGATTTCCGCCGATCACCTCGCCGGACCCGTGGCCTATTCTATTGGCTGAATTCGGTGTACACTGGATTTCGCAAGAACTTGAGAATAATATTTTTTGTAAACTTTCGATAGAACTTGCCGATTCGTCTTTGCTGAAGAATATAGGCATTGTGCCATGAATGCTTGCACACCCGATGGTTATTAAACGAAGGTGAATGGCGGTAATATCGCTGAAGCCTATAATCCATTTGGGATTGCTTTGCAATTTTGAAAAATTCAGATCATCTACGATTCGGGTACTACCATATCCACCCCTGGCGCAGAAGATAGCTTTCACTTCCGGGTCATCGATCATCTCCTGGAAATCCGCGCGGCGTTCGGCATCCGTGCCTGCCAGATAGGAATGTTTTGCCGAAAATATATTTTTTGCCAGCCTCGGTTGTAAGCCCCATGAGCCAAGGATATGTACCGAAGCTTCAAGCTGATCCTTAAAGATTTTTCTTGCAGGGGCGACAATCCCTACACGGTCTCCTGCTTTCAGTATGGGTGGGAAGATCATTTTCTCAAGCTTAATGAACTAAAGTAATAGATCGGGAGGCTAACAAAACGTTAAATAAAAAAAAAGCCTTCCTGTTTTTGGGAAGGCTTATTATTCTATTGCTTTATTTTTTCGGAGGAGTCGTCTGTGCAGCCGGAGTAACAGGCTTCGGTGTAACGCCTAATTTTTTTAGAACCAGGTCCGAGATGTCCATACTATCGTCGCCGTAAAGGATGACATCAAGACCACCGATTTGCTGAGTAAGGATAAACGTATATCCGTTTTCTTTGGCCACTTCTTCAATGGCCTTTCCCACTTTTCTATAAACAGGTTCCATCATCGTGGTCTGCTTGTTCTGGATTGTCGTTTGGGCATCCTGTTGAAGTTTCTGAAGGTTTTCCTGAAGTTGTGTCAGTTCACGTTCTGTATTAACCCTGACCGCATCAAGCATCGTATTTAAATTGGCCTGATAGTCGGCCAATTTTTTCTGAAATTCCTGTGTTTTGGTGGTTATTTGATTCTTAAGCTGGGATTCTGTTGATTTTAATTCAGTGTCAATCTGTTTTGCCTCTGGCATTTGATTGAAAATATAGTCAACATCAGCAGAACCGACTTTTGTTGCCGCAGCTGGAGTTTGAGCCTGAGTGGTTACGCTTCCGAGGGCAAGCACAAATAGTAAAACAAGTTTTCTCATTGGAGTTTATTCAATTTAGTTTTTAATCTTATCGTTAGGGTCGCCGAGACCCAGTTCATCGAGCACAAAATCTGTATAATCAAACCTTGGATCTGTATAAATCATTACCAATTCCCCGGCTTTATCAAAAACGATGGCCAGGTTATTTTGTTTGGCCACTTTATCAACCGCATCCCAGACCTTGTCCTGAATGGGTTTAATAAGTTCTTGTTTTTTCAGAAAGAACAATCCGCCGAATCCAAAGACTTTTTTCTGATATTCCTTAAGCTCTACTTCCTTCTTCTGGATGGAAGCAGTTCTCTCTTTTTTCATTTCTTCAGTCAGCAATACTTGTTCTGCCTGAAGAGCACTGTACATGGCTCTGATTTCCTTATCAATGTCCTGCACTTCCTTTTCCCACGCTTGGGATAACTGATTGATTTCGTCCTGTGCCGTTTTATAATCGGGCATTTTATTCAGTATAAAATCCGTGTCAATGTACCCGAACCGCTGAGCATTGACAAAATTCAGGCCGAAAATGAGAAAAAAAAATGTAATTAAATAAACCGTCATAACTATCTGATTTGCTGGCCTATAGTAAAGTGAAACTGGGAGCCACTGCGATCTGTTGCGTAAGGGATTTTATCGAAACCATACGCCCAGTTCAATCCAATCAGTCCGAAGGCAGGCATGAAGATCCGGGCTCCGAAACCGGCCGATTTATATAAGTTAAACGGATTAAAGTCCTCATAATTATTCCAGTTGTTCCCTGCCTCAGTAAAGGCAAAACCGTAAATTGTTGCTGCGCTACCCGTGGTTACAGGATACCGCAATTCTAAACTTAATTTATCGTATACAATGCCTCCCTGAACAGTATTTCCGGTATTGACACTTCCGTAGCGATTGTATAATGGAGGGGTAATTTTGTTGTTTTCATAACCTCTTAGCCCGATGATTTCCTGACCTAGTAAGAATGAATTAAATCCGCCGGCCAAGCCATCCCCGCCGAGGAAAAAACGTTCGAACGGGCCAACACCTGCTTTTCCAGTGTAGGATCCTATAAATCCAAAATGCGCCTTGGCTTCAATAACAAGCTTCTTCTTGCTATCTAAAGGAAGATAGTATTTGGCGTCAAACATCCACTTATGAAATTCGATCCATTTAAATTTATCGGCATTGGCTGCCGTGGAATAATCCAGGTCTCTCCATAAAGAATGGGGAGGTGTTAAGGTTAAACTCAGCGATATTTCTGAGCCCTGTGACGGGTACATAATTTCATTTACACTTCTTCTGGATAAAGTAGTATTAAATGTAAAGCTGTTAGCATCACCATCGGTAAACCCAAGTCCTCCTGAAAACCAATTTTCCAGCGTGTACTTGAGAAGTGAAACAGAATTTGTAAGGGTAAAATAATTGTCGGGCCACTCAAGGCGTCTTCCTAAACCAACGGTGAGGCTATTTACTTTAAGTGTTGGCGCCGCTGCATCGGGATCAGGTCTTCCATATCCAAAAATTGAACGCTGCACAGAACTATTTAAGCTTACCGTTAGCGAATGCGGTTTACGTCCGCCAAGCCACGGTTCGGTAAAGGAGAAACTATAACTTTGGTATTGACGACCATTGGCCTGGACACGTAGTTGTAAACGTTGACCATCTCCAACCGGAAGTGGTTTCCAGTTTTTTATATTTGGAATGTTTCGCAGAGAGAAATTGTTAAAAGTTAACCCAAGCGTTCCGACGAAACCATAATAACCTCCCCATCCACCCGATAACTCTATCTGATCATTGGATTGTTCTTCCACCTGCCAGTTTATATCCACAGTTCCATCGGCCGGATTAGGCTCGAGGTTTGGAGTAACTTTTTCAGGAGCGAAATAGCCCAACTGTGAAAGACTTTGTTGCGTACGAATGATATCTGATCTTCTGAATTTTTGACCGGGGATAGTAATGAGTTCCCGTCGGATTACGTGGTCACTGGTGCGTTCGTTACCGCTGATGGTTACTTCATTGATCGTTGCCTGTTCCCCTTCGGAGATACGCATTTCAACATCTATGGAATCACCTGCAACAGCCACTTCAACCGGATTGATGCGAAAGAATAAATATCCATCATCCATATAAAGTCCACTTATGTCAAGGCCTTTAGGATTAAAAGAGAGTTTTTTCTGAATGAGTTCTTTATTATAGACATCACCTTTGCTAATGGCCAACACGGCGTTCAGCTGATTATTTGTATAGATGTAGTTGCCCGCCCAGATGATATTCCGAAAATAATATTTAGGACCTTCGTATATTTTGAAATCAATGTTAATGGACTTCTCATTAAAACTATAAATGGAATCCGCTACAATTTCCGCATCGCGAAACCCCTTTGAGTTAAAATAATCCACCATCCGTTGCTTATCTTCGTCATATTCTGCCCGGATGAATTTTGAACTCGCAAAAACATTAAGTTTAATGTTGTCGTTCATGAATTCTTTGACTTCCTTCCAGCTGACATCATAGGGTTTGCCCAAGTACTTTTTAGGTTCGAAAAGGGTTTGCAATAAAGTTCTGTGTAAAACAAAACGAGGGCGTTCTTTCGTTTTTTTCAGTTTCCGCTTCAGCGAGGCATCTGAAATATGGTCGTTGCCGTCAAAGGAAATTTTATTAATCTTAACCTTGGACTTCGGATTGACGTTGATTCGTAATTTTATGCCGTCGCTGTTGACTGTGTCAAGTTCCTCAACAACTTTAACCTCAGTATTTAAAAAACCTTTTTTTACAAAATACTTCTTCACCGCAAGCTCTGTATTGCGCACCATGGCATCGTTTACAATTTTTCCCCGGATCAGGTTAAGGTCTTCTTTTAATCCTGATTCCTGAGTTTTTGAAATGCCCGTAAAATAAAAGGCGGTTAAACGGGAACGCTCCGTCAGTTCAATGATCAGATAAATGTTTGATCCTTCAATTCTGTCAACCTGAATCGTGATATCACCGACCAGTCCATATTTCCAGATTTTCCGGATAGCACCCGCAATGGCATCACCTGGGATCTTGATTTTATCACCAACTTTCAAGCCGGAAATTGAAATCATGGCATTTTTGTCGAGAACGTTTATGCCCGAAACCTCAATACCTGCGATCGTGTATTCAATCGGGTTTGCGTAATTGAGATTCCCTTCCTGAACAGGCTGAGTTTCGCGCTCTCGATTTCTTCGGAATTGTGCCCATGTATCGAAAGCCGCACTTAAAAGCAGGATTATAACTAAAAATCTTTTCATTAACTCACCGGATTCAATTGTTCACTTGTTTTTCCAAACCTTCGTTCACGTTGCTGATAAGACCAGATAGCTTCATATAAATGTTCTTTTCTGAAATCCGGCCAGAGTGTAGGTGTAATAAACAACTCTGTATAGGCAATCTGCCAAAGTAAAAAATTGCTCAGGCGCAGTTCCCCACTGGTTCTGATTAAAAGCTCCGGATCTGGGATGCCGGAAGTCGTCAAATAGTTGCTAAAGGTGGCTTCATTAATTCCGGAAATTTCAAGTTTCCCGGCCTTTGTATCGGTAATCATTTGCTTCACTGCCTCCAGGATCTCCCATCGGCCACTATAACTCAACGCAAGGATAAGCGTAAGACCATGGTTATTTTTGGTCTCATTCATGGCCCAATCAAGATTCTTTTGACAATTTCCAGGTAAATGCAAAGTGTCGCCAATGGTTTTCAGCTTTACATGATTTTCCATTAGCGTGCCAATTTCCTGCTTCAGCGTGTTTACTAATAACTCCATAAGGCCCTCAACTTCTTCCTTAGGTCTGCTCCAATTTTCAGTTGAAAAGGCATATAAGGTGAGATACTTAATTCCTAATTCGGCTGCACACTCTGTTATATCGCGAACAGCCTGAACAGCATTTCGATGGCCAAAAATTCTTCTGGCTCCCTTCTTTTTTGCCCACCTTCCATTACCGTCCATGATAACAGCAATGTGTTTTGGTAAATTGTTAACGTCAATATTTTCCTTAAATGATCCCACGGGGTGGCAAAATTAGACAAAAAAGCTTAAGGTAAATGTGGTAATTGACAGATACCTGTTATTCAATTAAAAAAGCTGATTATTTATATGGATTGGTGGGGCAGGGAATTTCATAAAAAGTGCGGGTAATACTTATACCCAGAAAATAATAGCTGTCGTTGTCATAGCGATTTCCATATTGATAATTCTTCACCAGCTGGTTAGTCCCGGCCGATACATTATCAAGATAGTCAAAGAAAGTTTTTCTTGCGCCAAGTTCAAGTGCGATATACCACTTTGGATTTACAATATATTTTATCCCCAAACCAAAAGGTATTGCTGCTTGCACATTGCTGTATTGAGACGGTTTATTTTGGGTCCCGGAAATGCCAAAAATGCCGAGGCCTCCAAACAGATAGGGTGTATATCTCAAAATGTGTTTGTCATCCCGCCAATTCATGAAATGATACTCAAGCACCGTTGAAGCCTCCATTAAAAAAAGGTTGAAAGAAGCATTTCTACGCTCGGCGAAAGCATCAATGGGCCTCTTATCACTTGCTGCTATTCCTCCTCCTGTTATAGCTGCCCGTAAACTAACTACCTTACTGATGTTTGATCTGTAAAATAGCGTTGCAGCAAGTTTCGAATTCAGTACATTATAAGAGCGCGACAGGTCACCCGTGTAATTGAGCGTACCGATCCCTACGCCTACTTCAGATTTTTGAGCCGAAATCGCAGGGGATATTACCAGCAACCCAACCAACCCAAAAGCTTTTACCATTGCATTTCTCATCTGAATTTAGCCCTGTGGAACGTTTTTCCTATAATATAGGTGAGTTTTAAGGTGGTGACCATAAAGATATCCTTATCATTTTTCTTTCCCCGGTTATTGGTTGGGAATTCTACTCCATAGCCGGGTATTACATCATAGGTCACCCCGTTTCTGGCAACAATCGGTTCTCTGGCAATATCAGGTTTCGTTAATTCGTTGCTTCGGTATGACAAAGCTCTTGCCAACTCCGTATCAAAGACACCTAGATCCACATAATTTCTGCTCACATCATCGATATAGTCTGTGAATAAATACCGGAATCCTATTTCTCCGGAAAAGTCGAACAGATCATTTATTTTGAAACGTGCGCCTACGCCAATTGGTATGGCAAACTGAATTAATTTATAGGGTTTTATTCCGTAGTTAGCGTCAGTAGCCAAAAGATTTGCGTGTTGTCCTTCCGTTCCAAGGTCACGTAAACTGACCCATTGACCCGCTTCAGCAAGGGACTGATTATCCAGCCCAAAGGCCGGGGCCAGGGCCTGAGGGTTATGGTGGAAAGCGGAAACGCCGATAAAGGCATAAGGCGTCCAGCTTACTTTGCTCATATAGGTCGCCTGATTCTCATTCAGATCAAAAATGGCAGTAACCGATAATTCTTTTATCCTGTTTCTGAAGGATAAATTTCGATTATACCGGTATACACCATTTCTTAAGTCGTTTTCATCGGCGGAGGAGACATCCGAACCCCGCAGCGCTCCATA
This sequence comes from Cyclobacteriaceae bacterium, assembly GCA_039917935.1. GTDB lineage: Bacteria > Bacteroidota > Bacteroidia > Cytophagales > Cyclobacteriaceae > Chryseosolibacter. The sequence continues at coordinate 8,102 of JBDSIM010000319.1, forward strand.
CATAAACGCAGCGGCAAGCGTATAACGTGGACCGAATCTGTGTGAAGCTGAAAGGCCAAAAGCAGGCCTGGTAAATGAAATATCCGTACTGAATCTGCCTATATTTGGCGCAAGGTCACCATAATAATTCAACGCATTGACGCTAAAACCCAACGTATAATACTGTTTCTCCTTTCCAAAATCGAATTTTTTTCCTCGGAAGGAAGTCTGGCGCCTGTTATTTTTCCGGATAGTTTTACGGTCCATCTGGCTAACAGCTTCATACGAAAACGACACCAGCAGAACTGAAATCAGGAAGCAATAGAAGGTTTTCATTCCAGGTAGATTATGTAGTCTCAAAGACACTTCGACCCTAAAAATACAAAAAATTTAATTACGAATATCGAGTCCCCAATTGAGTTTTTGCCGAAGGGTCTTAAAATAATGATGACCATCCAATTGAATAAGGTTGACTTTGAAGTCGGCTTTTTTAATAGTGAGTTTCACCGTGTTATCAACTGTCGCTATCCGTGAATCTAAGGACACCAGAAACTTTTTACTCCTTCCTTCAACCTGAAACGAAATTTCTGAGGTATCCGAGACAATTATGGGGCGAACAGTTAAATTATGAGGACTGACAGGTGTGAGGACAAAATTACCGGATCGCGGGAAAATTAAAGGTCCGCCACAACTTAGCGAATAACCGGTCGATCCGGTGGGGGTCGCTACGATGATGCCGTCAGCCCAGTATGAGTTCAAAAATTCTCCATCAATGAAGGTGTGAATAGTGATCATGGCGGAAGAATCCTTTTTCACTACAGTGAAATCGTTAAGTGCAAAATTCAGTTTCCCAAACATGCCCTGGTTGCTTTCCAATTTTAAAACAGCCCTTTTATCGAGCGTAAAATTTTTCTGAATTACCATTTCTAAGGCACGTTCAGTTTCTTCACGGCTGATGGTTGCCAGGAAGCCAAGTCTTCCGGTATTGATGCCTAAAATCGGGACTTCAGTTTTACCGATGTGGGAGACCGATTCAAGTAATGTTCCATCGCCACCAATGCTTATCAGAAGTTGTAAGTTTTTAAGGGTGTCGGCGGGTTCATACGTTTGCCATTCAAACTTCTTGAAGGCAGACGTTTTCAATAGGCTTGAAAACTTAGAAGAAACGTAAAGTTCGACTTTGTGTGCCGTAAGAATTTCAAAAATGCGCAGAATGAAGGGAGAAGAGGGCCGTGTAAATTCTTTACCGTGAACACCAATTTTCATTTCCTTATCTCATAAGAAGTTTTCAACCGCGAACGGCACAATATTCCTGATACTAAAGATACGAAGGGATTGTAAACCAAAAAATTGTGCTGTTTAAATATCGAGATAACGGAGTAGCATATCAATTCTTTCCTTTTCGTTTTCAATGGGCTTTGATTCCTGATAACGACCTATCACTTTGTAACCAAAGCGTTCCAGCGTGGCTACCACACGTGACATGTCACCCAGGTTTACTTTTAGGGTCAGTCTGATTTTACCAGGATCAAGTGGATCCTCTTTTATGATGCTGCTGAGAATTTTAGCGTGGTTTTCTTCTACCAGCCTGCTAATTTCCGATAGAGAATAATCAACATAATTAAGTGACAAAACAAGAATGGAACCTGACATCTGCACAGCAGCAGTTTGAGCAAAAGATGTCAGTGTATCTTGCACAGTTATTACGCCGCAATATTGCTGATCCTCATTTAACACAGCCACCATGTGTAGTTTATTGTCCGTGGCAGTTTTCAGGATGTCGTAAAAATGGGTGTCAAGATGAACATAACTCGTTTGTCCGACGAGGTTAAAATCACCGACATTTTTTTCAATATCATTCGTTTCAAGAATAATTTCTTCTGAGATAAAACCGAGTAAATGACCATTGTCAACAACGGGCATATGATTACACCGAAACTCTTCCATCCAGACAATGGCTTTGTGCGCATCATCCGTACCTTTCAGCGGAGGTATCATATGGTTAATCAAATCTTCTGCAATCATAAGCCATTTTAATGTTAACCACTACAGTTCCTTCACAGCCTTATACTGAAATCTCTAAGTTACCAGAAAGGTTTCAACTAACTGATTGAATTTTTCCGGGTGTTCCATCATCGGAGCATGACAACATCTGTCGATAAATTTTAATTCCGAGTTGGGTATTAATCGATTGAATTCATGCGCGACTATCGGCGGAGTTATGGTATCGTTTAATCCCCATACCAACAATGTAGGGACTTTAATATTTGGAATTTCTTCTGCCATATTATGGCGTTGAGCTGATTTGGCAATGGCTACAATGCGCATACATTTTGGAATACTCCGCGTGGTTTCAAAAACCTCGTCTACAAGATCTTTTGTGGCGACATTGGGATCAAAAAAAGTATACGCCACGCGCTCTCTAATATAATCGTAGTTCCCCCTCTTCGGATAGGATCCTCCCATGGAATCCTCAAATAACCCTGAGCTACCCGTGAGAATTAATTTTTTGACCTTTTCACTATTTTTTAAAATGTACAATAGCGCAATGTGCCCACCCAAACTATTTCCCATAATAATAAAGTCCTTCAGGTTTTTAGAAGCGACAAACTCCTCTACAAATTTTCTGAGTCCTTCCAGGCCTGCCTCCTTTATAGGCATCTCGTAAATAGGAAGCATGGGAATGACAACCCGGAATTTTTTAGAAAAACGGTTCACCACTCCCTCCCAATTGCTAAGCGCACCAAATAGACCGTGCAATAAGAGGAGGACTTGCCCCTTTCCCTCATCTACAAATTTGAATCCGCTTTCCTCTTTAACCAAAATGGGCATACGATACTTTTAGCAGCGATAAGTAAGGGAAAAAAAACCCAGAATAAAAGTTTTAATGGGCTGTAATCTTACGTGAGAACATCTCTGAAGAATGGCACATAATCTCCAATCCAGGCCGTCACGCCTGGAGCAAAGGATTCAATTCTGGGCAGTAACCACGAATTATCAGTCCACTTGTCAGGCAGGTCAAAATTCGTCGCTTCTAAAATCCACAGTGACACACTTAACATAAAGGAAGCTTTTAGAAGCCCCAGACCAGCTCCGGCAGCCTTGTCTACCTGGCCCAGGAAGCTTTTTCCAATGGAAAGTTTTATCATTTTGCCCACGAACCTGACCATCAAAAGGATGGCCAGAAAAACTGTGGCAAATGCAACGTAAGGAAGAATGGTGCTATCAATATCAAATGCATCCTTGAGGTAGCTCATGGCATAACCCATGAGCTTAAACCCACCCAAAACCCCCAATAAAATCGCACTAAGAGAAAAAAGCTCCATTAAAAAGCCTTGTCTATAGCCACTGAACGCTCCTATTAGTATAAAAACCATCAGGGCTACATCGGCAGTGCTCAAGGGGATAACAATTTTTTTACAAGTTCGGAGATCAGTTTTCCATCGGCCTGACCCGCTAATTTTTTGCTGGCAACACCCATTACTTTCCCCATGTCCTGAGGACCGGAGGCACCCACCTCCACTATAACGCCGCGCAAGGCTGTTTTTATTTCCTCTTCTGATAATTGTTTTGGTAAGTATCGGTTTATGACGCCTAGTTGTAATAATTCTCTTTCTGCAAGGTCTTTCCGGTGCTGCTGTTCAAAAATTTCAGCAGATTCTTTTCGTTGTTTTGCAGCTTTCATTAAAAGTTTTTTCTCAGCATCAGAATTTATTTCTTCGCTTATTCCTTTTTCTGTTTCGGCCAGAAGGATCATGGATTTTATGCTTCGCAATGCTTCAAGCTCCTCTTTATTTTTTGCCAACATGGCTGTTTTGATATCGGCATCAATTTGTTGCTTTAGCCCCATTGTTTTGTGGTTATGGTTTTTTCGAACATAATTTGCACTTATTAGGTTATCTGTGCATAAACCTTTTCTGTGACACGACTCAGCGTCAATATTAATAAAATTGCCACACTCCGAAACGCGCGTGGAGGAAATAATCCTGATGTAATCAGAGCAGCCATTGACTGTGAGCGTTTCGGTGCCCAGGGGATTACCGTTCACCCCAGGCCTGATGAGAGGCATATTCGATTTTCCGATGTGATGCTTTTAAAGAATGTTGTTAAAACGGAATTCAATATTGAAGGATACCCGGATGAGCGGTTTATGAATTTGATACGGGAGGTTAAACCTGCGCAGGCTACCCTGGTTCCGGACGGACCGGATGCCATAACATCCAATTCAGGGTGGGATACTGTTCATCACGCAGATTTTCTCCGCCAAAAAGTGAATGAAATCAAAGGTTCAGGTGTTCGGGTTTCTATTTTTGTTGACCCCGTCTTAAGAATGGTGGAAGGTGCAGCCCGCGTAAACGCCGATCGAATTGAACTTTACACGGAACCTTACGCCCGCGAATTCAAAGTCGCCAAGGCAATTTCCATTAAGCCCTATGCCGAAAGCGCAAAAATCGCTCATGAATTAGGGATGGGAGTAAATGCGGGTCATGACCTCGATCTGCATAACCTTAAATTTTTTAACACGCATGTACCCCACCTTGAAGAAGTATCCATCGGCCACGCGCTGATTTGTGATGCCCTTTATCTTGGCCTTGAGAATTCCATTCAATTGTATCTGAAACAACTTCGTTAACCTTTATCTGCTCAGGCGGTTAGCCATTTTTTTTTGGCGTCTCAATTGGTCGGCATACTAATGGATTTCAATACCATTTAACCTCATAGGTCATCGATAATAGATCATGACTAAAAGTTCTTGCATTTTCGCCAGACTAAATTCCTGGTACTACAGGCTTAGGGTCTGAATTAATGACGGGCAATGTTATCTTTGGTCAATAAACTTACCCTATGAAGCTTAAAAAGAAATTCAGCGAGGAAGATCTCCAAAGAATAAAAATTGCTGTAAAGGAAGCCGAACAAAACATCTCTGGTGAAATCGTGCCGGTTATAGTAGAAAAAAGTGGCAGGTATATCGTCGCGAATTATAAAGCCAGCCTCATCGTCGCGACATTTATATTTATTCTCATGATCATACTCGACCGGTATGTAATCGAAGACGCCACGAACACTTTATATTATGATCCAGTCTTTATTTTTACCGTAGTGATGATCGGTGGTGCGCTCGGAGCGCTAGTCCCGAATCTTTCAGAACATGTGAAGCGTTGGCTTGTTTCCAGAAATTTAATGGATGAGACATGCCGCCAACAGGCAGAAAATGCTTTTTTAGAAGAGGAAATTTTTAACACAAGACATCGCACTGGCATTATGGTCTTCATCAGTTTTTTCGAACACGAAGTGATCGTGATGGCTGACCGGGGCATTAGTAAGGTGGTGGAACAAAAGGAATGGGATAAAATAGTTGCCGAACTGGTGGGCTATATCCGCTCGGGGAAGATCATTGAGGGTGTGGAAGCCGGCGTCAAACGTTGCGGCGAGATCCTCCTTGAAAAAGGATTTCACAAAACCGCTGATGATATCAATGAACTGCGTGATGACCTACGTATTTAGTTAACCCGACCTACGAGCAAGCAATGAAAAAAATAATCATATTCATAACGTTCCTTATTCCTGTTTTTGCCTCCGCACAATTGCAGATTCCCGAATTGTGGGGGACCCGAATTCACGATGAAGCTAAAATATTGAGCGCGGAATTTATCAATGGCCTGGAACAACAACTTAAGGCACATGAGGATTCTACCTCCAATCAAATTGCCATACTCATTGTCCCTACGTTAAACGACGAACCTATGGAGGATTATACTCTGCGGGTTGTTGAAAAATGGAAATTGGGGCAGGCAGCAAATGACAATGGTGCTCTTTTATTTATTGCAGTGCAAGATCGGAAGGTCAGAATTGAGGTGGGTGAAGGGCTTGAAGGACCTCTGCCGGATGCCATATGTAATCAGATTATCAGAAATGAGATGGCACCCTATTTTCGTCAAAACAATTATGAAGGGGGAATTCAGGCTTCAGTATCCGCTATGATTCAGGCCATTGGGGGAGAGTATCGGGCGGAAACTCAACCCAGGGGACAGCGGAGAGGGCGCGGCGGCTCGGTGTGGTCTACATTAATTATTTTGTTAATCATTATTATCATCAGTCGGATAAGAGGGGGTGGAAATTCCCGTGGAAGCGGATGGTCGTCCGGGGCCGGATGGTATGGCGGAGGGTTTGGCGGACGCGGCGGAGGAGGCGGTGGCTTTGGTGGAGGATTCTCAGGTGGCGGTGGCGGTTTTAGTGGCGGAGGAAGTAGCGGATCCTGGTAAAAGAAATATCGGATTTGCCATTTGCACTTTGGGAATTAGGGATTATCTCCCCTATTTTTGCGCTCTTTAAAAACCGTTCATGAAAAAAGATAAGGTAATCTTCGATCTCATCCAAAAAGAAAAAGAACGCCAGCAAAACGGAATAGAACTGATAGCTTCTGAAAATTTCACCTCAGAACAGGTTATGAAGGCCATGGGCACCGTCTTGACCAATAAATATGCGGAAGGCCTTCCGGGTAAAAGATACTATGCAGGATGTGAGATAGTGGACGAAATTGAACAACTGGCCATCGATCGCGCAAAGGAATTATTTGGGGCCGAATGGGCAAACGTGCAGCCTCATTCCGGTGCGCAGGCGAATGCTGCCGTTATGCTGGCCTGTCTTAAAGCGGGTGATAAAATTTTAGGATTTGAACTTTCTCACGGCGGGCATTTGACACATGGATCACCCGTTAATTTCTCAGGTAAACTCTATCAACCAACCTTTTACGGCGTAGAAGAAGCTACAGGAACCATTGATTTTGACAAACTCATTGCAACAGCGCAGAGAGAAAAGCCAAAAATGATTATTTGCGGAGCTTCCGCCTATAGCCGGGATTGGGATTATAAGAAACTGCGGGAAGCAGCTGATAGCGTGGGGGCGATACTTTTGGCCGACATTTCTCATCCCGCCGGTTTGATTGCGCGCGGGTTGATGAATGACCCCATGGAGCATTGCCACGTAATCACAACAACTACTCATAAAACGCTGCGCGGACCCCGAGGGGGCATGATATTGGTTGGAAAAAATATCGACAATCCGTGGGGATTAAAGACACCGAAAGGAGAGGTGAGAAAACTAAGTTCAGTATTGGATTCGGGAGTATTTCCGGGTACGCAGGGAGGCCCTTTGGAACATGTAATTGCTGCCAAAGCCGTTTCATTTCAAGAAGCACTTTCCGACGATTATTTGGGGTACGTTGTGCAGGTTGCAAAAAATGCCAAGGTGATGGCCGAAGAGTTTGTTTCCAGAGGCTACAAAATAATCTCGGGGGGTACAGACAATCACCTTATGCTGATTGATTTGCGCTCCAAAAAGCTTACGGGCAAACAGGCTGAAGAATCTTTGATTCAGGCTGATATAACCATCAATAAAAATATGGTTCCCTTTGACACGCAATCACCCTTTGTTACTTCCGGGATGCGGATCGGTACGCCAGCCGTCACAACGCGTGGGATGAAAGAAAAAGATGTAGTGAAAATTGTGGACTTGGTCGATGAAGCACTCCAGAAACCCGAAGACCAAAAACATTTAAAATCCGTTAAACGCAAAGTGAATCGTTTCATGGAAAAGTTCCCATTGTATTAATCAGGTTATACCAAGTTATTATTAAGTAATCTCACCATGGCATTAGATCAGCAGCCAATTCAGGAAAAGGAAATGAGTTTTCTCGAACACCTCGAGGAGTTAAGGTGGCACGTAGTCCGAGCGTTGGCCGCGGTCTTGATTTTTACCATTGCCGCTTTTATTACCGCCCCCTGGATTTTCCAGAATATAATTTTTGCGCCTGCTCGCGTAGATTTTCCAACCTTTACTTGGCTTTGTAAGATTGGGCATTTTTTTGGTTCCGGTGATGCCTTATGCGTAAAAGAAATTCCTTTTAAAGTGCAAAGCCGATTCATGACCGGCCAGTTTTCCATGCATATCGTTTCATCATTTGTGATTGGTATAATTGTGGCTTTCCCGTATGTAGTATGGGAATTATGGAGCTTTATCAGGCCAGGATTGTACAACCGGGAAAAAAATTCATCCCGGGGTGCGGTGGCATCTATCTCTTTCTTGTTTTTGCTGGGGATATTGTTCGGATACTACGTCATGTCTCCGATTATGATTTCATTCCTCGCTAATTACCAAATAAGCGACATGATTGTGAATGAGTTTGATATCACCTCTTATGTAGGAACGATTGTAGGGGTTGTATTCGGTAGCGGTGCACTTTTTCAATTACCGGTGGTAATTTTCTTTCTGACCAAGGTGGGTATCGTAACCCCTTCCTATTTACGCAAATATCGTAAACACGCCATTGTTATCATCCTCATCGTCGGCGCTATTGTTACGCCTACTGCTGATCCTCTCAGTCAAAGTTTGATATCGATTCCGTTGTATTTTTTATATGAAATCAGCATTCTAATATCGGCAGGGGTCATGCGCCAAAAACTAAAAGATGAAGCTGAAGACAGACTCAAGGAACAGGCTGAAGACAGACTTAGACAACAAATTGAACCATGATGCCTAAAATTGCCATCGGTGGTGATCATGCTGGCTTTGACTACAAAGCAAAGCTGTTGAAATGGCTCGACTCGCATGGTTATGATACCAAAGATTTTGGAACCCATAGCAGCGACTCCACAGACTATCCTGATTTTGCGCATGCTGTAGCGGAAGCTGTGGAGAAAAAGCAATGTGATTTAGGTATTCTTATATGTGGAAGTGCCAATGGCGTAGCCATGACTGCCAATAAGCATCAGGGTATCCGGGCAGCCATTTGCTGGGATGAAGAATTGGCATCCCTGGCAAGAAATCACAACAATGCGAATGTTTTATGTTTGCCTGCGCGTTTTGTTCCGTATGAGCTGACTGAAAAAATAACGGATCGGTTCCTTCATGAAAGTTTTGAAGGCGGTCGGCATGACAGGCGTGTAAATAAAATCAGTTGCTAGCCTTGCGAATATACTGATCACCCTGCCTTCTGTATTCTTTTTTAATCATTGGCATGCGATCAAAAAAGGGTCCAAGAAGATTGTCCTTGTCGAAAACAATTTCAGGCGGGTCGTTTTCAAAACAATGGTAAATCAGCGTCACGTTCTCGTAATAGTCCGGATATCTAAAAACATTTTCTGATAAATCCCAGTTTAAAAATGGGGTTGCTAAATGGTTTTGCCTGTATAAGTTAATATCATTGTCCAAAACCAAAATTCTTTTATTTGTGATTTGTCCGGCTTCATTTCTAACTTCCAGGTTGCTGTAATCTATTGATTGGATTTTGTGAAATCTCGCCAGGTAGGCTACGCTGATGATTCCAAGGAAGAGAATCCATGAATTGAGGAAGACGAATTTTTTCCTGCGGATTAGCAGAAAAAAATGAGTAAATAAAAACGCAAAACCTGGAATCAGAACGATGAGGCTTTGTGGTCGGAGGTCTTTGGTGTACAGGATAAACAAAAACGAAAATGCCAGCCAGAGTAACACAGTCTGAAGAATTTGAGACTGGTATTTGCTGAAACGTGCCTCTCTGTTCAACATGACTATTGAAATTACAAAATAGATAAGCGGAAGTGCACCGAGGCTAAATAGCGTTTTTACATCCACGAACACCATTCGGTCAAATGACAGATTAGGCAAATAAAAATATTCCCATAAAACACGTTGGGAGTCATCTAAGTAAGCGAGGCTCAGGGTAAACAGGTGGGGTAGAAGAAACCCAAAAACCAGGAGCAAAAATTTGCGAATGGTGCTTCGGGTAAACAAGAACAGAATTACCATAGCACAGCCTAAGTACACAACAAAAGAAAAGGAAAATAATGAGGCCAGACTTATGCAGACACCCACATTAAAGATGCTTTCGTCACGTTCGTTTCTGAATTCTATTTCCTGAAATAAGTTGTTCAAGGCCAGCAATAAAAAGCCAGAACCAAGTAGTTCATTGGATAAAGCAAGGGTATCGTAAGAAAAGAAAAATAAAAGGGAAAAAAGGAATGAAGGGATATATGTATTTTCGCTGAAAACTTTCTTGCTGATAAACATGATACCCAAATACCCACTTTGAAGAAAAATAAGGATAAATGCCAAAACATGCCGGGCCAAAATGGAACGACCGAAAACTGAATCCAGTTGTTCATGTGTCCACGCAGCAAGTGGAGCCGTATTGTCTATTACCTCCAGGTACATTGAATAACCTTCATTTTGTTTCTCCCCTACCAGAAGGCTTTTGAGCTCAGGGACGGTTAAATTATTATTTGTTAAGAATAATGGGAGGTAAAGAAGTAGCAGCAGTATAAATAAGCCCACTAAACGGTAAGGGTCATTAATGCGGAAATAACGGATCAATTTGGGCGTATTAAATGTGACAGAAAATATAGAGTAGTAATCCTGAAGTTTAAAGCGGAATCTATTGTTTTTTAATGAGGTTCCTTATTCATTCGTAAAGAAATTTTATAAGACATGGCAGAATCGACAAGACAACACAAATTCGGTCGTTTAATACAGAAAGAGTTAAGCGAAATATTCCAGCGTGATAAAAGGGGCATTTTAGAAAATACTTTTGTGACCATAGCCGATGTCAAAATGAGCCCTGACCTTGGTGTTGCAAAGATTTATATCAGCATGATGTTAGCAAAAGACAAACAGCAAACACTGGAAAAGATCAATACAAGAAAGAAAGAAATCAGAAAGGCGCTGGGTGACAAGATCGGGAAACAGGTGAGGGTTGTGCCTGAATTGATCTTTTTTATTGATGAAACGGAGGAGAATGCATACAAATTGGAGGAGCTCCTTAAAAACCTTAATATTCCCCCAGCGGACAAACCCTTAGAGTAGTTTACGTTTTGCTTACATAAGGTTAACATACTAAATTTGAATCTACCATTCTTTATTGCAAGACGTTATTTATTCTCTAAACGAAAGGCAAATTTCATTAATATAATTTCAATTCTGGCCATTGGAGGTATTGCCTTCAGCACGGCGGCCCTTATAATAGTGTTATCCGTGTTCAATGGATTGGAGGACTTGTTGCGGTCTCTTAATAATTCCTTTGATGCTGAAATAAAAATCGAAGCCCGTGAAGGAAAGTCCTTTGAGGCATCAGCCGTGCTTCTCAATAAAATTAAATCTGTAGAGGGCGTGGATATTGTTACGGAAGTAATCGAAGACTATGCCTATCTGCGCTTTCGCGATGCGAACCAGGTCGTCATTATTAAAGGAGTCAGCGATAATTTTATTAACCAAAAGCGAATCCCCGCTGAAAATATAGTAGAAGGTGAATTAAAGCTTAGTGACGGGCCCATCAACTATGCCATTATTGGGCGGGGTATCCAGTATACCCTGTCCATCTCAATGAACGATCCATTATACCCGCTTCAGGTTTATTACATTAAAAATGTCAATTCAGTTGGCCTTGATCCTTCCAAATTATACGCGAAGCAAAATATTATTCCGGGTGGAGTTTTTTCTATCGTTCAAAACTTTGATGAAAATTACATTCTCGTACCGCTGAGGTTTACGCAGGAATTGTTTGGGTACGGAAACAAGAGAACGTCATTTGAAATCAAGACGCTAAATGGAGCTGATATTTTTAAAGTTGAAGAGCGCATCCAACAGGAAATTGGTGGTGCATTCAACGTGTTAAACCATGAAGAACAACACCAGGATTTGTACAAGCTCTTAAAAATGGAAAAGCTTTTTACTTTCCTTTCCCTGACAATGCTCTTGATCATTGGCTCCATCAATATCTTCTTTAGCCTGATGATGCTAGCGCTCGATAAGAAGAAAGACATTTCGATTCTCAATGCGATGGGTGCTCACGCCGGGCAGATCAGGCGGATTTTTATGACTGAAGGCCTTTTAATAGGTTTTTTAGGTGCATTTTTAGGACTGATCCTTGGCAGCATATTCTGCTGGTTACAATGGAAATACGGCATCATTTCCATGGGAATGGAAACTTCTATTACGCAGGGATACCCCATCAAGGTTAGAGCATCAGATTTCTTCTATACGGGCCTGGTAATATCAATTATTACGTTTTTAATTGCGTTACACCCTGCCAGATTAGCCTCCAGAATTGCTGCTGTAAAGCATTTGTAAGTTTCATGTACTTTATGCCTCGAAAAAGCAGCTTTTTTTATCTTTTATTTAATAATTTAGAGGTTCTGTACCTTAAAAAGGCCCGTGATTTAGATGAAAGTCTCTGCTTCGCAGCCATTTCAAATTATTTATTCGTTGTATCAACACGAATATCTAGGCTTCATTTTCGAATCCTATATCGTCCATTTGGACGAAAAAGGGAAATTAACGTACCAGCACCAGAATATTTCCGCGAAGAATGCACGCGAATTCACCAAAGGGCTGGATGATCGCGATTTCGAGCTTATTGAAGCCATGGACTCCATGCACCAGGATTCTATCGCAAAAAAATTCTCCGCAAAAATTGTAAAGCCAGAAGAATTCCTGACTAAAACTTATGATAAGACCAAGGGCAATGAAATGGTGCAGGAACAGATTGAGGATTACATGGAAAAGCGCCGGGCTAAAATCCTCGAAAAGTTAAAAGGTAAAATGCTTTTTGAAATGGGCAATGATGGGGAACCTACCTGGAGAAGGATTGAGGTGCTCGAGAAACGTGCTACCATTCAATTCCATTTCATGCGAACACCCGAAAACACCAATTATTATCCAACCATTTATTATCAGGGAAAAAAATTAGATATGCCGAATGAAACGGCCTACCTGGTTTGTAAAAGCCCCGCGTGGATGGTGTTAAATGGCAAACTATATGGTTTCGAAAAACACGTAGATGGCAAAAAGCTGATACCATTTTTTAGCAAAAAGTTTGTTGTCATTCCAAAAAATGTTGAGGAAACTTATTATAATCGATTCGTAGCTCCGTTGATTGCTTCATTTGATGATGTGGAGGCCAGCGGATTTGAGATCAATAAAAGTACTTATGATCCGCATCCCGTGTTAACACTTTCCGAGTTGCACACGGCTCAGACAACCGCAGCACCATCGTTGTTTGAAAATAATACGCAGACAGAAGAGCCTACCGATGAAGCAGGAAAGATTGTTTTTGACCTTTCGTTCAAGTATGGTAAGCATAGATTTCGGGGCGATAACATCGGGCCGGTAAGCGTAACGGTTGAAAAGCAACCTGAGGGATATGTGTTTCACCGGGTTACGAGGCAGACTGAGATTGAAAAGAATTTTCTTCACACACTTCAAAAATTAGGGCTTTCTATGAAAGGCTTCAGAGTGGCCATACCCAAGTCTGAAGCTTTTTCCTGGTTAAATGAAAACCGCGTGAATCTCCTGAACCTCGGATTTGAAGTTAGTCAGCCCGAAAGCCGGGACAAAAAATATTTTGTCGGCAAAGCTGTCATTGAGGTAGAGGTAAAAGAGAACATCGATTGGTTTGATATACATGCCAAAATCCGTTTCGGCGAATTCGAAATTTTGTTCAAAGATCTAAGGAAATTAATTCTTCGGAAAAAAGTGGAATTCAAACTGCCCAATGGTGAGATTGCTATCATTCCTGAGGTCTGGTTAACCAAGTACGCTGATCTTTTTGCTTTAAGCGAGACTGAAGGAAATCATGAAAAGCCGGTGTTAAGAAAGCACCACCTTAATCTGGTAAAGGAACTTGAAGAAGGTAATCTGGCAAAAGTGCATCTGAGTGAAAAGCTGAGGTCGCTGAATTCATTTAGTGGGATTAAGAATTACGCCTTGCCAGAAGGTTTCAATGGTGAACTAAGACCGTATCAGAAGGCTGGATATAATTGGTTAAGGTTTCTAAATGAGTACCGGCTTGGTGGATGTCTGGCTGATGATATGGGCCTGGGAAAGACGGTTCAGACCTTAACCCTGTTGCTGGCAGAAAAAATTGCCGGCGCTGGCACTACTCTTCTGGTTATGCCAACATCCCTGATTTATAACTGGGAAATGGAGGCTAACAAATTTACGCCCGCCCTAAAGATCCTGAATTATACCGGAACGCTTCGAAATAAAGACATCACGCGATTTCAAAACTTTGATCTTGTCCTTACTTCTTACGGTATTACGAGACTCGACGTTGAGTTGCTGAAGAAGTTCTTTTTTAACTACGTTATCCTGGATGAATCTCAGGTAATAAAAAACCCTACATCAAATATCGCTAAAGCTGTGCGAGAGCTAAAATCGCGGCACAAGTTAGTATTAACAGGTACCCCGATTGAAAACACAACCCTCGACCTATGGTCTCAAATGTCATTTATTAATCCCGGTATCCTGGGCACCCAGACGTATTTCAGGAATGAATTTCAAAATCCGATTGAAAAGAAAGGAGATGAAGCACGCTCCAAAAAATTAGGGGCGGTTATCAAACCTTTCATCTTAAGGCGTCATAAATCTCAGGTGGCAACGGAGCTGCCTGAAAAAGTCGAGCATGTACAATATTCTGTGATGACCTCCGAACAGGAGAGACGTTACGAAGAAGTGAAGACGCAATACCGGGAAAAAATTTTTAAACTTATTGAGCAGGAGGGATTGGGTAACAGCCGTTTTATGATACTCGAAGGGTTAACGAAATTGCGTCAACTCGCCAATCATCCGCGCATGATTGAACAAGGGTATTCTGGGGATTCCGGCAAGTTGGAAGACATTACCCATATGCTGGAGAATGCTATCGCTGAAGGCCATAAAGTTTTGGTTTTTAGTCAGTTTGTAAAGCATTTGGATCTTGTGCGGGAATACCTTAAAAATAACAAAATCGATTTCGCGTACCTGGATGGTTCCAGTACTGACCGCAAAGAGCAGGTAGAAAGATTTAACCGCGAAACTCAATTAAAAGTTTTTTTAATATCTATAAAGGCGGGTGGGCTAGGCTTAAATCTTACGGAGGCCGATTACGTTTTTATTTTAGATCCATGGTGGAATCCCGCAGTTGAAGCGCAAGCGATTGACCGCGCCCATAGGATCGGGCAAAAAAGAAAAGTTTTTACCTATAAATTCATTACCCGAAACACGGTAGAGGAAAAGATACTCACGCTTCAACAAAAAAAGATGCGGCTTACCCAGGAATTAATTACTACCGAAGAAAGCTTCATGAAGCAGTTAACAAAAGATGATATACTACAGATGCTTATCTAGTGACATTTTGATGTATTGATGGTTTTGGACGAATGATTTTTTTTTAATCTTTAACTGCCGGCACGAATAGAAATTGCCCGGGGAGCTGTAAACCTAAGAAGTCAATTGCTTAATTGTCAACTGTCAACCTTTCTTAACGTGTCTTTTTTTCCAGCGGTTATGCGACCATAGCCAGCCTGAAGGATGATTTTCAATTACTTTTTCCACTACTCTTACATAATTTTCGATTACAGCTTCGCTTGTTTTTCCATAGGGGGGTGAGGCAATAATTACGGGGTAGGCTTCATAGTATCCCCGTTTAACTTTTCTCATCGGATAATACAATGCGGGATACTGTGTTAACAGCGCAAGTTGATTGGTACCCATAAAAAAAGCTGTCTCCTGATTTAGAAACTGTGTGATGAATTTTTTGTCATGCCCGTAACCAGGGTATTGATCGGCGACGCTTGCCAGTCCGCGAACGATGTGCTTTCTTTTCACAAGTTCTCTGGCAACCTCATCTCGCTTTATGGGATAGGCACCAAATCGGGTGCGAATGTACAGCGTGAGTTTGTCAAAAAACTTATTATTGATGGGTTGGTATACAAAGTCGATGTCCATGGGGAAGTTTATACTTGCCGAAACCAGTATCCATTCCCAATTGAATTGGTGAGATGCCAGGAACAGAATGGATTGGTTTGCCTTTTTAAATCCTTCCAGAACTTCCGGATTTTTGAATACCATTCGTCGGCTCAACTCTTCTTTCGACATGGAAACCAGCTTCAGCATTTCGACAGCGTAATCACAAAGGTTTTCGTAAAATTCCTTTTCGATTTTCTGAAGTTCTTTGTCGTCTTTTCCCGGAAAGGATTGTTTTAGATTCCTTTTTACCAAACGTCTCCTGTACCTGACAAGATAAAAGCTGACCAAGAAGAGAAAGTCAGAGAACACATACAGAATAGCCAAGGGTAACCTGGAGAGGAGCCGGATAAAAAACATGCTATAATACTTACCGCGGCAAGTTAGTCAAGTATTGTTATTTTTGATTCATGAAGGATAAAGTTGTCGTCATTACAGGAGGGTCGTCGGGCATCGGCAAAGCACTGGCGTATGAATTTGGAAGAAAGGGTTCTAAAATCTTAATTACCGGTAGGGACCGGGAAGCGCTCGAAGTAACGCAGGCGCATCTTCGCTCAAAGGGGGTTACTATTCATGCTGTGATTGCCGATGTAACCATTGCGGCTGACAATGAGAAGATGGCTGATGAAGCCGTCAAGATGTTCGGACGTATAGACATTTTGATTAACAATGCGGGCATCTCGATGCGCGCGTTGTTTGAAGATGTTGATCTTGACGTAATCAGAAGAGTGATGGATATAAACTTTTACGGTGTTCTTTATGCGACCAGGTATTGCCTTCCTGAAATAATAAAAAATCGGGGAAGCGTGGTTGGAGTTTCTTCCATAGCGGGATTCCGCGGGTTACCTGGACGCACTGGTTATTCCGCCTCCAAATTTGCACTGAACGGTTTTCTTGAATCCCTGCGCGTGGAACTTTCGCAAAGGGGTGTACACGTGCTCACGGCCTGTCCGGGATTTACCGCTTCCAACATCAGAAAGAGGTCTCTTAAACAAGACGGCTCCCCTCAGGAGGAATCCCCGCGCGATGAGGATAGGATGATGACGGCAGAGGAGTGCGCTGAGCGCATCTATGAGGCTACACTTCAACGCAAGCGAACGTTGGTGTTAACGACGCAAGGAAAATTCATCGTATTTCTCAATAAATGGTTTCCTTCTCTTGCCGATAAGATCGTGTTTAATATTATGAGAAAGGAAACCAACGCACCTATCAGGTAAGCTAAGTTTTATTAATAAAAACGAGTTTGGTATTATCGGATTTGCTCATGTTTCTGTAGAAGTCGACCAGCTCGGGGTATGACTCTGGCGGAAACTCTCCTTTATTCATTTTTACCTTTCGGATGTACACAAGATTTCCCTGTTCCACCTTGAAACTAACTTCATATTCGCCAAATCTGTTATGGATTTTTATATCGGCCGGTAGGAATTCCGGATATATGTTTTCAGGTAAATGATAGCGAATGGTGTCGAAATCAATGTATCCCATTTTTCGAATAACAGACATTTTACGTTTTTCGATCTTTTCCGGAACAAAGGTGCTTCGGTTCATCAGGTTTGGTGTTAAGAAAAGACGTTTACCACTCACTGTTGCGAATCGGTTCATGGTGAGTTCTGCCGTAATTACTGCGGAGGGTATTCTGTTGTTAAAGTTTTTTATAACAAAAGAATTGATGTCAAAAATTGGAATTTTTATATGGCGCTGAAGCCATTTTTTCTGGTCATCATATTGGCTTGAGACGATAAAATTCAGATCGCCATTTTCATATTGCAAACCTGAGTTTTCGGTTTTTACCGTTGCTTTTGCATCTCCTGTAGCACCCAAATAGACATCGGCAGAGGAGGTTTGAAGATTTACTTCCGTAGGATAGCGCGTCGTATTCACCACGGTTGCCCCTTGATCTGTTATGAGAAGTGCTTTTCTGTCGCCTGTGAAACGACCCTGATACCCTAGTGGGTTTGTTTGGCTTGTGCATTCGAGCCAAACCGTATCAGGCCCATTGGGCACTGCCACGATCACATGGTTAAATTGAGAACTTGGAAAATCCACCTCAAGATTTTCTTGATTTTCTCCCCCTGAAATGAGCACGTAATTTCCTTTAATGTTAACCGTTTCCAACAGTGAAATCATGTAATTTGATAGCGCTTTACAATCGCCATAACCGGTTTTATCAACGACTGAGGCTTCAAATGGCTGATAGCCTCCAATGCCTAGCTGTATACTGACATATCTGGTTTTGTTTTGAAGGAAATGATAAACGGCCCTGATTTTCTCTTCAACGGTGTTAAGATTTGAGGTGATTTCTATTATTTTTTTTTTGGTTTCTTCTGGAAGGATATTTCTTCCCTTATTCAAGGTTCCAATCCAATTCCCATAATCATTCCATGATTGCATGGATCCGGCATATCCTTCATATTCAAAACGGGTAGGTGCGGCCTCAATCTGCATCACGACATTTTTGGTATTAGAATAGAGTTCAAATTTTTGTGCTGCGATATTCTCAAAGGTCCATGTGAGCGACACTACGTCTTTGATTTTCTGTTGTTTGGGCTGTTGTTCGATGTTATACGTTTTGTATCTGGGTTTAAGATGCTCAGGAAAACTTAATTGATACGAGGCATTTTGTACAGCGACGTCTTCATGTTGATTGATGGCAGACCCGTCGATAAAGTAGAGAAATTTATATTCGACGTCATATTCGATTTCGATAGTATATGGGTAATGGCCTTGTGTAAGGTCGGCGAACTTTGCTCTATTATCACTGTATAATCCCTCAAACGCACTATGATCGGTTATTTCATTTGTCTTGAGTTTTTTAATGAGCATACCCTGGGCATCATAAACCTGCGCTTTCATGGAGGTGATTTTGCGGAGCTTGTTATACCAGACAGCTACTTTGGCAAAATGCTTTCCATTATCGTTAAAGATTGTCACCGCTTGATGTACATGCAAGGAAGCGTTGTTTATGGCCTGGATAGTAAAAGCCATGTGATCATCCCGAACAACAGCATACGCATCCTGCTTTAAATTTTCAGGAATTGCAGTAACCGGATAACGGGGAATTTCCCTGGCCACCAGCTGATGGACGGTGCAGAGTAAAAGGGCAGCTATAATTATTCTCATGTTATTTCTTTTTTAGAACAATTTGTTCAGCCTGTTTGGAAACAATCTGACTATAGAATTCCCGTAGAGCAGGATACTCAATCTGTGTGAACAAACTCTTGTTAATATGAAACATGCTCGTCACGGTAATCAGGTTACCATTTTGTGAGACATTGTAAATGTATTTGGCGCCATTCTCGGGCATAAGAATGATTTTACTTTTAGGCATTTCATCTACGACATAATTGGCGGGAACGGTTAATTTAAAAAAGAAGGTATCTTCCACCGGACTTCCAAAATCAACAGGATATTCACGCACCTCGGATTTAAAAGGATTATTTTTATAGGAGCTTGAGATAAAAGGATCCACGTAGATCATTTCTCCCGCCAAAGTCATATTTTCATTTGCGTTCTGAATGTCACTTGCTTTTAATTCCCAGGCGTGTGATCCTACCAGATTTTTTAAGTATTCAGTTTTACCGTCGGCCAGATAATTTTTTCTCTTTTCCAATGCCTGATAGCCGTTGCAATCAACCCTGAGTTTTCCTGAGCGCGCGCCGTCATCGGATAAAATCAGATCAGCCGATGTAACCATGCGGGTCTTAAATTTTGCATCCAGTGCAATCCATTGAAACCCTTCTTTGGAGACCGCGAATCCGCGGCCATTCAAACACCTTTCAGGCAACATGCCCGTGGGTAAAAGTTTTTCTGGGGCATCCAGCAGAAGGACTTTTTCATTTACCCTGGCCAAACAAATAACATAATTAAATTGCGAGGAAACAGCAGTCTCCTCTCTGACTAAACCATGATCGCGGGTACTGATTAACACGGGCCAAACCTTTATGTTGGCTTTTTCCAGCATGGAGGTTAACAAAAGATTGATCTCCGCCGAGTTTCCTATTTTATTTTCCAGCACCTTACGCAAGGGCAATCCAGGATATTTTCTTTTTGATCCATCCCAGACTACATTGGTTTTGACATAATTTGAGATGACCTCAATCTTTTCCACCTCAGTGGTCAACCCGGTGGTGATCTCATCAACGGTCTTTTGCAGAAATCCATTGGCTTTTATCTGACCGCCAAAATCATCACTTTCGTTAAAAGTTTTGTTGATATCCTCCCAGCTTCCCATGTATTGTTTAAGCGGCTTATCGGGGAATTTTACAAAAGCCAACTGAAATTTTATTTTTGAGAGATAATCGTTCAGGCTGGTCATAAAGGGTTCAGCACTAAACGAAGGAACATGGTTAGCCACCCAGCGGTTTCTCAATTCCATGAAGTCTATTTTATCACTCGAATGGGTACTTTGTACAGTACGGCCATTATCTTCCCTTTCAAAAGAATTGATCACAATTGAACTTGATGTGGTGGTCTCATCGCTTATGTCTAGAGCCACATAGCCCTGCATATATTTATCGTAGTTAAAATATTCAGGGATTTTTATGCGATACTCGCTCAGGACCGTAGGGATGGTTGATTGAAAATCCCAGTCCTGAAAATTGAAAAGAAATTCTGAATTTACTCTATAGGATATTTCTACCACTGACCCTTCCCGGACATTCGGAAATGTTATTTTAACCAAATCTGTATTGGCATCGTAATTCTCTTTGAAGATGCCATCATTTTTAAGTTTTGTTTCGACGACTTTTCCATTCTCCAGATTATAGGTAGTCGCTTTCATGCCAGAAAGCTTTTCATCGGCGGATACACTTTTATACAGAGCGATCGAAAAATCACCCCACTTTAACCCATCTTTTGTGAATATTTTTATTCTTTTAATGCGGTCAAATTGCACGCTAAATCCAGAACTTTGGCTAAACACAATGGCTGATTCACCATAATCCGCGAGAATTACTGCGGATGCCGAAGAATCTTTTTCATAAGATTTCATAGTGAGATTCGCCAGGGAAACTTCGCCAAATTTAACGGGAACCTTTTGAGCTTGAGATGAAAAGAAAATAAGGCCCAGAAAAAGGCCCGTAAAAATGGCTTTCATGGTAAAGAGGGTTAGGTTTGGTAAACAGGAATATTAAGATAGCGGTTTAAGGCCAATTTAGAAAATCGATTTTGCTCATTTTGTCGAAAAAGCCTTTATCATTACATAAGCATTTAACCCATTGGCTAAAAGTAAAACAGTATATTATTGTCAGAGTTGTGGATACGAATCTGCCAAATGGCTTGGTAAGTGTCCCTCTTGCAACGCGTGGAATACATTTGCGGAAGAAATCGTCTCCAAGGATGAATCCAATAAAAACAAATGGAGACTGGAGTCCCCTCGCCAAAAACAAAACAAACCCAGAAATCTTCAGGACATTGTATCAGCAGGGGATATTCGCTGGAATGCTGGCGACCAGGAACTCAATCGGGTTTTGGGAGGGGGGGTTGTTCCGGGATCTTTAGTTCTGATTGGCGGAGAACCTGGTATC
>JBDSIM010000320.1:0-4411 GCA_039917935.1 Cyclobacteriaceae bacterium
GAGTATCGTGTGGGGAATGGCCGGTCTGCTGGCGGTAACAGGCCTCATTCTGGCAGGGATCGCCTTCTATAAAAGTTACAGAAAGAATAAATAAAAATCCAATGAAAAAGACCACAAACCCTATACATGTAAGGATTACCTGCTTCCTGCTTACCGCCTGCTGCCTACTGCTTAACGCCTGCATCCAGCAAAATAAAGAGCGGCTTCCCATTTACGGAGAAAAAGAAGTTTCGGGTTCTGATACCGTTTACCACACGATAGCTAATTTCCAACTTCTTGATCAGGACAGTACCCTTATTACACGTGAAACGGTGAAGAATAAAATCTACGTGGCGGATTTTTTTTTTACATCCTGCCGTACCATTTGCCCTATCATGAAAACGCAGATGCTCCGCGTTTATGAAGCGGTCGAAAAAGATCCGGACGTCTTATTAGTCTCACATACCATTGATCCCGAACATGACACCGTTCGTTTGTTACATGAATATGCGGAAAGGCTTGGGGTTAAAAGTGAGAAATGGCATTTCCTTACGGGGAACAAAGACTCGATATATCATTTAGCGCAGACCAGTTACTTTGCCACCGCGATGGAAGACCAATCGGAACCTGATGGATTTATTCACAGCGGTGCATTTCTAATGATCGATAAAAAAGGACGTATCCGCGGGAAGTATGATGGCACCAAAGGAGAAGATGTCGATCGGCTCATAGGGGATATCGGGAAGCTTAAAGGGGAGGAGGAGTAGTTTAATAATTCCAGGTTTCAAGTTGTTTCAGGTTTCAAGTTGTTTAAAGTTCAAAGCACCTTTAAAATTCAAGCGCGGATTTCAACTTCGATTCGAAATTATAGAATCCGGTAGGGGAAACATTTTTTAACCCCAAGTTTCAACCGGGGGTCCAGCGGACATTGAAAATGTGTGCCATAGGTACCCTCGATCGGGGCTTCACATTATTTGGCGCACGATCACACGGAACCTTGATCTGGATTAAAGTTTAGGTACAGAAGCCAGACATCAATATTTTTTACCGGACACAAGTAATTTGAAGTTGAAACGATTATTTATTTAAAGAAATACAAAAAAATTGTGTTGAACATCCATATTCCTAAAAACCAAATTTTCATTTTTCGGCTTTCAACGGTTTGCTTTCTGCTTTTTGCTTTCTGCTTTTTGCTTCTCAAATGTTCCTCTGAGTCGTCATCGTCCAAATTCAAACTATATTACGCGCACGGCGAACAATTATTCAAAAAAAATTGCGCTAACTGCCATCAATCTGATGGTGGTGGATTAAAAAGGCTATACCCACCTTTGGATAGTTCCGATTACATGACAAATAACTATGAAGCAGTTATTTGCATCATGCGTTATGGCATGCGTGGAGAAGTTTTGGTTAATGGTGTTCAATTCAATCAGCCTATGCCGGGCATGCCAGCTTTATCAGATCTTGAGATTGCTGAAATTGCCACCTACATTTATAATTCGTGGGAACACGAACGCGGCATCGTGGAAGTAAAAAGCGTTAGCCTTATTCTAGAATCGTGTGTGGAAAGCCGTTAAAAATATTTTAGGGTGATCGTGTGTTTTACAGTTTTGTTTTTCACGGTAATCTTGGCATTGTCAAACGAAGGAGGCCCAAACATCCCCATCGCATTATTACCGAAAGCAAAACCTTCTTTTGGCAGACCAAATAAATTGGTATCCAGCGTTTCATTATTGTTTTCGTCGTGGAAAACACTGATCGCATAATCTCCGGGTTGTACCCCTTCAAAAACAACCGTCATGGAGTTCCCGGAAACAAGGATTACTTTTCCTTCCCCGGATTTATCGGGAAAATCTTTTGCATTTTTACTTATCCCTACGCGGAGGGACCCTTCGATATTGGTGATGTTATCGACCGTTATCTCCAGGCTGATTTGTGACTGGCCTTCAATCATCCCGGCCAACAAAAAAACAATCATAATGGCTATTTCAACTTTGTTTTTCATAAAGAATTTTTTTGACATTCAAACTTCCACATTATTCACCGCGCTGAATAAAATAATTTCCTTAAGTGTTGGTTCCCGCTACTGAATAGTCAAAATCAATGGTTGGGCCTTAATCCAGGTGCCATCGTTTACCAGAAAAATGCGGAAAAATTTCCATAACTGACCTAGCCGCCATTTAACAATTTTTAACAGAACGGTTACGGGGTAATTTTGTAACTTTCACTATCACATTAATCTTAATATCATGGCATCGTACACACTCAAGATCAACAACAAAAGCTACACCGTAGAGGCGGATCCAAAAATGCCTTTGCTTTGGGCGATTCGGGATTTAGCGGGGCTGACAGGAACAAAATATGGTTGTGGAATAGCGCAATGTGGGGCCTGTACCGTTCACCTCGATGGCACACCGGTTCGGTCGTGTTCCATGCCGGTGTCTGCCGCTGGAAGCAAAAACATTACCACCATAGAGGGATTATCTGATGACAATTCCCATCCGGTACAGCAGGCCTGGATTGCTGAACAGGTACCCCAATGTGGATATTGCCAGTCAGGTCAGATCATGGCTGCCACAGCATTGTTAAAGAAGAACGCTTCACCTTCAGACAAAGATATTGATGCCGCTATGCAAGGTCATATTTGCCGTTGCGGAACTTATCCCCGGATACGGAAAGCCATTAAAACCGCTTCCCGGCTTATGAATCAGAAAGCATCCTCTAAATAATCACGGTCATGAAAACAACACCAAAAAATTTATCCAGGAGGAATTTTATTAAAATTTCTGGAATGTCTGGCGCAGTATTGGCATTGGGCTATTACATGCCAGCCGTGGGAGGAGAAGTGCAGATAATAAATAAAAATACAGCCGAAACATTCGGAATTGAATTGAATGCATGGATAAGCATCGATACCTCGGGACAGGTAACCATCATTAATCATCGCGCAGAAATGGGCCAGGGTTCCTACCAGGCTGTACCGCAGATTATTGCGGAAGAACTTGAGGTTGATTTAAATAAGGTGAATATTATTTTTGGAACCGGAAACAGTTCAAAATATGGAAGTCAGATTACCGGCGGAAGCTCAACGGTAAGAGGTTCATATGAAAAGCTATTGAAGTTGAGCGCTTCCGCACGCGAAATGCTGATTCAGGCTGCTGCAAACAAATGGTCCGTTGATGCCAAAGAATGCTATGCAGCGAATGGTGAGGTCATCCATCGACCTACGGGAAAAAAGTTTGGGTATGGTGACCTTGTTGCCGAAGCCTCAAAACTTGAAGCACCAAAAGAAGTAACGCTCAAAAATATAAAGGACTACAAGATCCTTCGCAAACCTCTTCCACGCCAGGATACACCTTTGAAAGTAAACGGAAAAGCCATCTTCGGCATGGATAAAAAATTGCCTGGAATGTTGTATGCCGTGGTCGAACGGAATGCCCGCTTTTTAGGAAAAGTTAAAAGTTTTGATGCCTCGGCAGCAAAGGCAACCCCGGGAGTAAAACATGTCATCAAAGTTCAAATGAATGTCTTTTCACATAAACGAGAGGGCGTTGCGGTTATAGCAGACAATCTTTGGTCCGCTATGCAGGGCAGAAAAGTTTTAAAAGTGGAATGGGATGATTCCGGATTTGAACACCACAATACAGATCAGCTCTATGCTAAAATGAAGGAACAGCTAAAAGGCAAACCGATTTCGTTCAAAACCAAAGGCAACGTAGAAGCCGTCTTTGAGAAAGCTACAAAAAAAGTGGAGGCAGTCTATGAGACACCTTACGAGTCGCACAGCTGTATGGAGCCCGTAAATTGTACAGCCAATGTAGTCGGCGATAAATGCGAAATATGGGGGCCGATACAAGGTCCCGATTGGATCCAAGATGATCTTAGTAAACAACTGGGTATCCCAAAAGAAAATGTGACGGTCAAAATGACGTTTCTTGGGGGAGGGTTTGGGCGAAAGGCATTTACGGACTATCCTCATGAGGCTGCCATTATTTCTAAAGAAATTAAAGCACCCGTTCAGGTTGTGTGGACACGTGAAGATGACATGACACAGGGTCCATTCAGGCCCGGTATGGTATATCAATGTACCGGCGCATTAAACGACAGCGGTGGAATAGAAGCCTTTGAAACAAAAATGGCAGGCCAGAACATGGGGCACCAGTCTCCTGGTGCCAATAAATTCAGCTACAATGATAGCGTAACCGAAGGATTTTTAGAATCGTATCTTGACAGTCTGCCGCATTATAGCTTTGGTGATGTTCCCCTGGAGTCACCTGTGCCTGTCATGTGGTGGCGTTCAGTGTACTCATCAACCAATGGTTTTGCTTTTGAAAGTTTTATAGATGAACTGGCGATAAAAGCCGAAAAAGATCCCATCGAGTTCAGGAGAAATCATTTGTGGGGTGACCGCTATCGCGCATTGCTCAATAAA
>JBDSIM010000321.1:0-10624 GCA_039917935.1 Cyclobacteriaceae bacterium
ATAATAGCCAAAGGGTAGCTTCAGCAGAAGTGCCATTATTGCGCAATAGTTTACGCTGAGTTTTTAATTCTATTTTATTGTGGACTTTGTCATCAGAGGGTTTTGACATGCTTGAATTTAGAAAAAATTGAAACTAAAAAAAATTTCCTCTAAAATTTTTAGTTGAGTTTATCCTGGACTTTTTTTCTTCAGAGAACTTTTGGGGATGAAACCGGCAAAGCCGATCTTTAATTTAGTACATGTCCTAAGACCGGGTTCAACCACCCCTCGTCCTGCGCCGGGCGCATGACGTTCCCCTCCTTGAAAAAAGGAGGGGAAAATAAAAAAAAATATAAATGCTACCTGAAATGCTTTCTGATCTCCAGCAAAACCGCTTGAGGAAAGGTTTCGTATAACACAGAGATGTCAATTGTCAATTTCATTTGTCCATTGTCAACTCATCCGCTGGTCTCTGGTTATCATGATATCCCTGATCTCGGTAAGCAATTTCACATCGGGTGGTAATTCGGCAGGGCCAGGAGGTTTTGCTTCTTCTTTCTTCTTAAGCTTGTTAATGGTTTTGACCATCACGAAAACGGCAAAAGCGATAAATAAAAAGTCAAGCAAAGTACCCAGAAATGAGCCGATCTTTATTCCCGGACCAATTTCCATCACACGCCACTCGCCTCCCGGAACCAGTGGGTTGAGCAGGGGCATAATTAAATCATTTACAATCGAAGTGATGATCTTACCAAACGCGGCTCCTATAATAAGACCCACAGCAAGGTCAATAACATTTCCCCGCAGGGCAAATTCTTTGAACTCTTTGAGCATGTAATTTTTTTATGGAAAGTAAGTAATTTTTACGGAGTAGCCTTCAAAAATTCGAGAGTTTTTAATCCTTTGAAAAAGGAAATAAAAATGACTACCATAACCCGAGACTTTCCTAAAACCTGCAAACAGCTAATTACTTTTTGATGTTCAAGGGATTCCGAAGGCCGGAAAAATCAGTGAGTTCAACCCCTGCGCTGCCGATGAACATACTGGCGTCAATCTTTACGGGTATTCTGTTTTTATCATCCGAAAAATAGGCCGTAATTGAATTTTCGCCGTCAAAAAGTTTATTCTTGGGCATTACAGGTTTGAAAACCAGGGTTCTTATTTTTCCGATTTTTGTCTTGATGGTCTTTTTCCCTCTATAGACGATGGGTAGTTTATAAAATTCATCCTCAAAAAAACCTTTCACCATAATGGTATCATTGACTTTAAGGTTTGAGAAATCCATGATCCGCAGATAAAGAAAACCTCCGATCATGTCGCGGACATTCGAAGGAGCATCGTAGACTTTAGGGTCTTTGAACTTCCCCGTTTTTTTATCGGCCACTTTCACCCTGATCTTTTTGTTTTCATGATCAAATTCGGTTTGCTCATCTTTACGGTACCGCCCCTCCCTTATTTTCCGATAAAACATATGCGGAACCAAAGCAACCGTATCGATGTAAGCGCCCCATTGATCATCCACGTCGGCGACCCAGTCCACCATGCCGACGGTTTTACCATAAACATCTACTTTGAAACAATCGCGGTCATTCAGCTTAAAATAATTGGGATGAATGAAGGCGCTTCCTCTGCCGATGGTAAACATGCCATAGGTCATCTTAAAATGAAGGATTTCACCACGGGCAAAACTTTCATTCTGCACGGCCATGTATACATCATTGCGGCCACTACCGGCAAAGCTGGCAATCACCGCAAACAATACGAACCATAAACAGATTCTGACCATTGAAAAATTTCCCAGTTGCAAATTTAACATTCCATTGTTAATGAATATTAAGGAAGTATGAAATCCAATCGTATGCCAGAATTTGGGGGTTAGGTGTTGGGTGTTGGCCATTGGCAAATCCCCCCTTAACACCCCACATAACCCTAACGCTCAATTCCTTTATATCTTTTACTAAAATGGCCTATTTCCCTGTATTGCCAACAGCCAAAAGCCAAAAGCCTATTTAAACAGACACATTATTCTCCCTTAAAGCCTCATTCAACGACGTTTTTTTATCGGTGCTTTCTTTGCGCTTTCCAATGATCAGGGCACAAGGCACCTGAAATTCGCCAGCTGGAAATTTCTTCGCGTAAGAGCCGGGGATTACTACGGAACGCTCAGGAACATAACTCTTGTACTCAACTGGCTGATTTCCTGTAACATCTATAATCTTCGAACTAGCGGTCAATACGACATTTGCACCTAGTACAGCCTCTTTACCAACCCTCACCCCTTCCACAACAATACAGCGTGATCCTATAAAAGCATTGTCTTCAATAATTACCGGTGCTGCCTGAATGGGCTCGAGCACCCCTCCTATCCCAACCCCTCCGCTGAGATGAACATTCTTCCCAATCTGGGCACAACTCCCCACGGTAGCCCACGTATCCACCATTGTTCCCTCATCCACATAGGCGCCAATATTTACATAGGAGGGCATCAAAATCACCCCCTTGTTTATGAACGACCCGTGCCGGGCAATCGCATGGGGTACAACGCGAACCTCCAACGCCTTATATCCTCGCTTTAAAGTCATTTTATCGTGAAATTCAAACGGGCCGACCTCGATAGTCTCCATTTTCTGGATCGGAAAATAAAGGATTACAGCTTTTTTAATCCATTCATTTACCTTCCAGCTCCCGGCGTCTGGCTCTGCAACCCTGATTTCACCTTTATCCAACTTTTCAATTACCGATCGGATAGCAGATTGTGTGGCAATATCTTTCAACAATGTGCGGTCATCCCAGGCTTTTTCGATTGTTTCTCTTAATTCCATTTTCCTTCGCTTAGTCGTAATTTGCAATAGTCGCTTTGTGGTAATTTGCAACAAATGGCAATATTAAGGATTAACGGTTAACCAGTAAAACCCATAATGCCCGGATTGAATAAAAGTACGATTGTGATAGCATCGGTACTTAAGCCAGTTGATGATAGCCGTATGTACGAAAAGCTTGCGTACACGTTGTCAAATACGGATCAGTTTCAAGTCCACATCATCGGCTGTGCCTCCTCCATCAGCGAAAATCCAAAAATTATCCAGCACCCTTTCCCCCCTTTTCGCCGGATAAGTTTTGGCCGGCTGATGGCCCCCTGGCGAATATTTTTCCGGACTTTGAGGCTAAAGCCGGATATCTTGATCATCACAACCCATGAACTGCTGTACCTGGCTTTGTTTATGAAACTCGTAATGAAATGCAAAATAATTTACGATGTCCAGGAAAATTATTACTGGAACATTCTGTACACCGATGTCTTCCCTTCACTGATAAAACCCTTTATAGCGATATATGTCCTTGGTAAAGAAACGATCACTTCAAAATGGGTGGATCATTTCTTTCTGGCCGAAAGAGGATATGAAACTGAATTGAACTTCCCCGGAAAAAATAAAACGGTACTGGAAAATAAAGTACAAATAGCGGCATCCGAAAAGAAACCGGGTGGCAGAGTACAAACCGGAAACGCGATACGCCTGCTTTTTTCGGGAACGCTGGCCGAATCTACGGGTGTATTCACCGCGATAGATTTAGCCGTTAAATTGCACATCATCGATGAACGGTTTAAACTCATTATTATTGGATTTTGTGCGCAGCATTCCGTCCTCGATAAAATTAAGATGCTCATAAAGCCGCGACCGTTCATTCAGCTTGTCGCCAGGGATAGTCCGGTTCCCCACACCGAAATCCTCGCTGAAATAAAAAAGGCGGACTTCGGATTGATTACCTACCAGATCAATCCTTCCACCATGAACTCAATTCCTACCAAACTTTACGAATATCTCGGATGCAGACTTCCCATTCTTTTAATCAACCATAAACCCTGGGTGGATTTCTGTAAGCCATATTCCGCGGCGGTGGTATTTGATCCTGCAACCATTGACAGCGTAAGCATCTGTAAACAAATGATGGAAAAATATTTCTACCCGGTAGACCCGGCCGATGTTTATTGGCAAAGCGAAGCGCCCAAATTGCTGCAGGCGATAAGCGCTATACTATAAGCTATAAGCAGTAAGCAGTAAGCAGTAAGTCCATCTGATGTGATGTCCACGTCAAACTTCTAACCTTAAATTTTAAATTAATTCCTCTAAAATATTTTTTAGATCAATCTAAACTTTTATTTTTGTCAGTCGTTAAATAAAATGTATGCTGACATTTACAGAGGAAAACTATATAAAAGCCATTTACAGACTCTCCGAAGGGGGTTTGAAGGCGGTTTTAACGAATGAAGTAGCCGAAACGATGAGTACCAAAGCGGCTTCAGTAACCGACATGATTAAGCGGCTTTCGAACAAAAACCTGATTTCCTACGAAAAATATTACGGTGCGAAGATCACCAAACTGGGAAAATCACAGGCCCTGACAGTCATTCGAAAACACAGACTCTGGGAAACATTTCTGGTGGAAAAACTTCACTTCACCTGGGATGAAGTCCATGATGTTGCGGAACAACTCGAACATATTCAATCGCCTTTGCTGATAGAAAAGCTGGACGAGTTTCTGGGATTTCCCACGGCAGACCCGCATGGACATCCCATTCCCGACAAGGATGGAAAAGTACACACCCCCACCCTGATCCCGCTTTCGGAATCGGCATTGAATAAGAAGTCGGTAGTCATGTCTGTGAGGGACGGTTCGCCTTCCTTTCTTCAATATCTCAGCAAGATCGGAATATACATCGGCGCCATGATTGTGATTCTTGATAAAACAGAGTTTGATAGTTCAATGGAGGTTTTGATTGATAATAAGACCCGGATCTTTATTTCACGCGACGCTGCCCAAAATCTTTTAACGACAGCTTTAATGAAATAGAATTTATGATCAAGGGATTTCTGAAATTTGTTTTCGTGATGGGTCTCATTCTCCCGGCATTTTTTTGTCAGGCACAAACGATCAACATCACAGGCTCGATTAAGGATGCTGATACGCGGGAGCCCCTTGCGTTTGCCTCTGCATATCTTCATCCTTTGTCAAAAGGAACCACCACGGACGAAGCGGGCGTTTTTTCATTGTCTTTGTCGCAAAACCAACTCACTGATGCCAGGCTGATCCTTTCATTTATTGGATATCAAACCGATACGATCAAACTTTCCAATCGGCAAACGCGATACACGTTCTATCTGAAACAGGATTTTAATGCCCTGAAAGAGGTGGTTGTAATTTCTGGAACGATGAAAGAAGTTTCTAAAATGAATTCCCCCATTCCTGTGGAAGTCTACTCTCCGGCATTGTTTTTAAAAAATCCGACACCCAATATTTTTGAGTCGCTCTCGATGATCAATGGCGTTCAGCCCCAGCTGAATTGCAACGTATGCAATACGGGCGACATCCACATCAACGGTATGGAAGGCCCCTACACTATGGTGCTGCTGGATGGCATGCCCATTGTCAGCAGTCTCTCGACGGTTTATGGTTTGGCCGGAATCCCCAACAGTCTGGTGAAACGTATTGAAATAGTAAAAGGACCAGCCTCCACACTTTATGGTTCTGAAGCCGTTGGGGGCCTGATCAATATTATTACCCAGGACCCCCTGACTTCCCCCGCTTTGAAAACAGATATTTCGGTCACTTCCCTGCAGGAATACAACATGGATTTATCCACCCGCTGGAAATTGAAAAATGCCCGCGCGTTACTAGGTCTCAATTATTATAATTTCAGCAATACGCTGGACATCAATGAAGACAACTTTACCGATATTACCCAACAACAACGCATTTCCCTTTTTAATAAGTGGGATTTTCAGCGGAAAGAAAATCGGTCCGCTTCAATAGCCTTTCGATATGTCTACGAAGATCGCTGGGGTGGTGAGCTGCAATGGACACAACAAGATCGAGGCAGCGACGAAATTTACGGAGAATCGATTTTCACCAACAGGGTAGAACTCATTGGCAATTACCAGTTACCGTCTAAAACCCAGAATATCTTTTTCGATTACTCTTTTAACTACCACCTGCAGGACTCATACTATGGGAGAAACCCTTACATGGCCGACCAGCTCGTTGCGTTCAGTCAACTGCGTTGGGATAAGAAAGCCGGGCGCCACGATTTGTTGTTTGGGATCCCTTTCCGATACGTTTACTATGATGATAATACTCCGGCAACAGGTACGTCGGAATCCGGCGGCATCAATCAGCCTATGAAAACTTTCCTTCCGGGAATTTTTGCGCAGGACGAGTTTAAGTTCACGGACCAGTTAACTGTGCTGACAGGGATACGCTACGACCATCATAACCACCACGGAAATATTATTTCACCACGGGTCAGTTTTAAATATTCTCCGGATAAGAACAACACCTTGCGGCTGAGTACCGGAAATGGTTTCCGGGTAGTCAATCTTTTCACAGAAGATCATGCCGCCCTTACGGGATCCCGGCAGGTAATTATTGAAAATGAGTTAAAGCCTGAAGAATCCTGGAATATAAACCTGAATTATTCGACCACGGTAAGTCACGACAACGGTTTCATCGGATTCGATGCAAGCGTTTTTTACACTTATTTTACGAACAAAATTGTAGGTGATTTTATTACGGACCCGGAATCCATTATTTATGACAATCTGGATGGACACGCGATTTCAAAAGGGTTAACCATCAATGCAGACGTTGCGTTTGCCAATACCCTGAAAATTATTACGGGCATTACGCTAATGGATGTTTACCAGAAAGAAAAAAGAGCCGGCGAGGAAGTAAAAATTCCCCAGCTATTTGCACCCAAGATTTCCGGAACCTACTCGATCAGTTATTTCGTTGACAGGTTAGGATTAAGTTTCGACCTAACGGGGAGGCTGAATGGCCCGATGTACTTGCCGGTTGTTCCAAATGATTTCAGACCCGCCCAATCACCCTGGTTTACCATCATGAACCTCCAGGTAACGAAAGCCTTTACTAATGGGCTGGAGTTCTATGCAGGGGTAAAAAATATTCTAAATTTTATACCTGCCGATCCCTTGCTCAGGCCCTTTGACCCGTTCAACAAAAATGTAACATTCAATAATCCCGATGGCTATACTTTTGACACCAGTTATAACTACGCGCCTGTGCAAGGGATAAAAGGTTTTGCCGGATTGCGTTACACCCTTCAATAAAAGATACAGTATAAGAGCATATGGAGCTTGAAAAATCGTTGCAACGCAGATCTTTAAGTGAAGTCAACAGGTCCATTGATGTGAGCAACCGGAAAGGCTGGCGGAAACTTTTGGCTTTCATGGGGCCAGCTTACCTGGTAAGCGTAGGGTATATGGATCCGGGAAACTGGGCCACAGACATTGCCGGTGGAAGCAGGTTTGGTTATACCCTGATCTGGGTTTTACTGATGTCTAACATTATGGCCCTTTTGCTGCAAAGTCTAAGTGCAAGGCTGGGTATCGTGCGCCAGCTTGACCTGGCACAGGCCTCGCGTAAAACGTATAGCCGCCCCGTTAATTTTATCTTATGGGTCCTCGCGGAAATCGCCATCGCGGCCTGTGACCTTGCGGAAGTGCTGGGAATGGCCATTGGTTTACAATTACTTTTCGGACTACCACTGATCTGGGGAGTGAGCCTTACGGTGTTGGATACGCTTCTGTTACTGTTGCTGCAGAGCTATGGCATGCGCAAAATAGAAATGTTTATTATTGTTCTGGTGGCGATTATTGGCGGTGCCTTTATTATTGAAATGATCCTTGCCAAACCCGACATGGGCGACCTGGCGGTGGGTTTTATTCCTTCCCTTCCCGATGAAACCGCCTTGTATATTGCCATCGGTATCATTGGTGCCACGGTAATGCCACACAATCTTTACCTGCATTCCTCGCTGGTGCAAACGCGGAGAATTGATCATACTGAAAAAGGTGTCTGGTCTGCTATTAAATATAATTTTATTGACTCGGCCATCGCTTTGAACGCCGCTTTTTTCGTAAATGCGGCCATCCTTATCCTGGCTGCATCCACTTTCTATGAGGCCGGAATGTATGAAGTCCAGGACATTCAGGAAGCCTACAAATTTCTGACCCCGTTGCTGGGGACTCATTGGGCTTCCATTTTATTTGGAATCGCATTGGTGGCGGCGGGTCAAAGTTCAACGATTACAGGGACACTCGCGGGACAAATTGTGATGGAGGGTTACCTGAATTTGCGTATAGCCCCATGGTTAAGACGCTTAATTACCCGTGTTATAGCCATTATTCCTGCTTACATTGTGATCCTGATTTACGGCGAATCGGAAACGGGGGAACTGCTCGTATTTAGTCAGGTAATATTAAGCCTGCAACTGGGTTTCGCGGTCATCCCACTGATCCATTTTACAAGTGATAAAAAAACGATGGGAATATTTGTGATAAAACCGTGGATGAAAATTTCAGCGTGGGTTATTGCCGCCATCATCGTTTCGCTG
The DNA here is from genome assembly GCA_039917935.1 of Cyclobacteriaceae bacterium. Lineage (GTDB taxonomy): Bacteria > Bacteroidota > Bacteroidia > Cytophagales > Cyclobacteriaceae > Chryseosolibacter. The sequence continues at coordinate 8,390 of JBDSIM010000321.1, forward strand.
AATGTTAAACTGGTCTTTCAGGAGATCACGGACTGGCTGGTAAATGCAGGTGACAACGCCTGGATCATCTGGCTTACCGTGGTGCCCCTTTGCGCGGGTGCAGCTTCCTTGCTCATTTATATTACGCTGAAGCCTTATGTCGAGCGGCTTGCCGCGGAGAAGGAAGCGCGGGTACCTCATGGAGAAGCCGTGATTCTTGATGTGTCAAAAAAACTTATTTATAACCGCATAGCCATCGCGATTGATTTCAGCAAGATGGATAACCTGACCATTCAGAGCGCGCTGGCGCAAGGTGGCATGGGCGCCCGTTACATATTGCTTCACGTAGTAGAGACCGCAGGGGCTATGGTGTATGGAAGTGAGATCGAGGATCAGGAGTCTGCGAAAGATTCAGCAGCGCTTGAAAACTACGCGCGTCAGCTTACCGACAAGGGATTCGCCGTGGAAATAAAAGTGGGTTTCGGCAATCCACGAAGGCGATTACCTGAAATGGTGACGGCTTTCCAGGCGGATTTACTGGTGATGGGCGCGCATGGTCATCAGTTATTTAAAGACCTTATATTTGGCGCCACGGTTGATACGGTAAGGCACAGGGTGAAGATACCGGTGCTGATTGTTAAGGCGTGAGGGTAGGCATTGGGCATTAGGCATTGGTCTGAATGGCCCCACCCGATGAAGCCGTCATTTTCCTGCAGCAATAAGTTAATTAACTATCCATCTCTAAGAATCCCATAAAGAGAAATTTTATCTTTACGCCCGTGTCTGATGTATTTAAAGAAACGATCATCGCCCTGGCTACTGCTCAGGGCATTTCTGCTATTGCCGTAATCCGGCTTTCCGGGGTGGATTCCATCGCCCTGGTGCAAAAGGCATTCAAGGGAAAGAACTTGGTAGAACAACCCTCCCATACGATACATTTCGGATTGTTTGAAGACTCCGGACGGGTAATTGATGAAGTGCTGGTTTCGATCTTCAAAGCACCGCATTCGTTCACAAAAGAAAATAGTGTAGAAATATCCTGCCATGGATCGCCGGTGATCATCAGAGAGATCATCAAAGTTTTAGTGAAACATGGTGCGCGCCTTGCGGAGCCAGGAGAGTTTACAAAACGCGCTTTCCTTCACGGGCGATTTGACCTCGCCCAGGCAGAAGCGGTTGCCGATCTGATCAACGCTGAAACCGACAATGCGCGGCAGGCTGCGTTAAATCAGATGCGCGGAGGATTCAGCAAAGAGATCAATCACCTTCGCGAAGAACTGATTCATTTTGCCTCCCTCATTGAACTTGAGCTGGATTTCGGAGAGGAAGATGTTGAATTTGCTGAACGCGATGATTTGCGAAAACTTATTCTGAAAATCCAATCCTATTTGAAGTCGCTGATCGATTCCTTTGATCAGGGCAATGTGATCAAGAACGGAGTACCCACGGTAATTGCCGGAAAACCGAATGCGGGGAAATCCACTTTGCTGAATATTTTATTAAATGAAGAGCGCGCCATCGTTTCGGAAATTCCAGGCACCACCCGTGATGTAATTGAAGATGAAATGGTATTGGGCGGAATTAATTTTCGCTTCATCGATACAGCAGGACTCCGAGAAACCGAAGACATCATCGAAGCCATGGGCGTCGAACGAACGCGTGACAGAATGCGAAAGGCATCGCTTATCATTTACCTCTTCGATCTGACGCAAACGTCGCAAAAGGAAATCGACCAGGAAGAATCTCACCTCAGGGGTTTAGGTATCCCTTTTATCAAAGTCGGCAACAAGATAGATCAGGCGGATAGTGTGCTGATGAAAAATCTGTCAGACCGGGATTTCATTTTCATTTCGGCTTCTAACAAAACCAATATAGAAAATCTGAAAGAGCGTATCCTTACACAATTTCACGTAGGTATAGTAAAATCCGGCGACGTCATGGTCACTAATCTTCGCCACTACGTCAATCTCCAACAAACATTTGAAGCCCTTCAACGGGTATTGAATGGTATGTCCGAGGGAGTCACCGGAGATTTTCTGGCGATGGATATCCGGCAGTCACTTCATTATTTAGGAGAGATCACGGGTACGATTACCACAGATGATTTGCTTGATAATATTTTTTCGAAGTTTTGTATCGGAAAGTAAGTGTTTGACTTTGTTTGTACAATCTTTGATTTTGTTCTAAAATCAAAATATTTCTTTGACGTTGCCTATTGATGTTTGATGTTAGTTGACTAATTTTTGGTGCCAACTT
>JBDSIM010000322.1:0-7772 GCA_039917935.1 Cyclobacteriaceae bacterium
GGACAGCTATTTAAAAATGATTGATGGCCTTGTTTATGGCGAGGATCCTAAACAAGGCTTTGTAGAAAATAATGTTTTCTACCATCCGGTCTTAAAATTTCAATTTGCTGTTCCAGTATTGTGGGCAGTACAAAACACCCCTCAGCAAGTACAAATGGCTCCTAAAGACGGTCGTGCTGTAATGATGCTAACGCTGGCACCGGGAAATTCCCTGGAAACTGCTGCCCAAGGGGTACTTGAAAAATATAAGCTGAAGCTGGTAGATTCGAAAAAGGAAACTGTTAACGGTCTGTCTGCTATAATTTTAGTAGCTGATCAGCAACCGCAGCAGCAACAACAACAGCAACAACAACAACAACAAGCACAACCACAGGTTAGAACATTAATGTACTTCATTCAGTATGGAGAGAATATCTACAATCTCATAGGATTAACTTCCCAGGCGGATTTTAATAGCTACATGCAATTGTTTCAATCTACAATGGGAACCTTCAGCGTCTTAACTGATCCTTCTAAACTTAACAAGCAGCCGGAAAGGGTCCGGATTAAAACGATTACTCAGGCGGGTACTTTAGATCAGGCATTTACCAGACTTGGGGTAAAAAAGGAAAAGATGGAAGAACTTTCTATCCTGAATGGCATGACCTTGAATGAACGGGTAAGCAAAGGAATGCTGATTAAAGTAATCGAATAAAAATAAATTTGCTTTACTGCCGCATCGTTTGAGGGCCGGGGTATGACATTTTTACTTGTGTTGAAAAACACGCCTAAACATGAAATTTCCGTTGGTCGTTTTGCTGACTATCGTCACATCCTTTTTCGGGACAGGGCGAATATTACTTGCTCAGGAATATATTCCGATATTTTCCCAAAATTACAGTTCAAGACTTTCTATAGAAATTGATCCAACCACATTTTTGCTGTCCGGGTATTCTTTCCATCTTCGTTATCAACCTATGTTTAGTGAACGATTAATCATTGGAGGAGGAACGTACGGACTCGACTTGCCAGAATTGTTTGCCAATCTAAATAAAGAAAACCGGGATAAGGGATGGCAGGCGCGTATCAGAAGTGCCTATGCTATTTATGGTGAAATGTACCTGACCAAAGCTAATCTGGGTTGGTTCGTTGGGGAGCAAATCGGTTTTCAAAACTTTCGCGTTTCCAATGCTCGGGAAGTTTCTGGCGCTACTCGTTTTAGCAACATGTTATTCATGACCTATGTTGGTTACAGTTGGCATCCTTATAAAGGGTCATTTTATATTAAACCATGGGCAGGCCTGGGAATCACGGGTAAGGTGGATGGCATCAGCAAGATAGGAGACATGAAATACGACATCTCACCGCTTTTTCCTTTTATGTCTGTTCACATTGGTTATTCATTTTAATAACAAATTCGTTTATCCGGGTGAACTCATAATGAACAGTGGACTGTTCAAAAATGACCACCCTTTAGTTCTTTACCCCTTCCGGGGGATGAAAACGTGGGTTTTGAGGTTGGCATATATGTTGAAACCTAGCGCAATATCAGTTCCAATGCCCCGTTTAATTTCACATGCAAAAAATCATTTCCTTCTTTTGGTTTTGCTCCGGAGCCGATTCCCAAATACTTAAGAAATGTCGTACTGAAACCAGTAAATATACTGGAGTTGGCGCCACCGTTTTTTTTACGGGACTTTTTGCATGGCTTTCTGCTTCGTACGCCTTATACACTGTTTTCGACAGTATCTGGCTTTCCATTGCATGTGGACTTGTGTGGGGCGTGATGATTTTTAACCTTGACCGATTTATTGTTTCCAGCATGCGTAAAGAGGGTAGGGTGGGACGAGAGTTTCTAATGGCCACACCACGATTATTATTGGCAGTCATTATCTCAATAGTGATCGCAAGACCACTCGAGTTGAAGATATTTGACAAAGAAATTCAGCCTGAACTGATTGTTATGGAACAGGAAAAGTATGCGTCACAGGAAGCACAACTTATGTCGAGGTTTGTTCCTTACCAGGATAGCGTGCGTTCGCAGATTGGGACTTTAAAGAAAGAAATCGCTGATAAATCGCTTAAGCGTGACGAACTTTTACGTATCGCTCAGGAGGAAGCTGACGGCACGGGGGGGAGTCGACGTCGAAACCTGGGGCCTATTTATAAAGTTAAAAAAGCCGATGCTGAAAAAGCCGATTGGGAACTTGATACGTTAACTAATTTGAATCAGGAACGCATTGCTTCACTGGACATATTGTTATCCGCAAGTATTGCCGGTATGAATTCCGAGCTTACGTCATTGGAAAAAACTAAAGTGAACGGACCCGCGGCACGAATGGAAGCATTGGACAGAATTATGCAAAACAGTAATGCCATTCTATCGGCTCACTGGTTCATTGTGTTATTGTTCATGGCCATCGAAACAGCGCCGGTTTTTGTCAAATTGATTTCTCCGAAAGGACCTTATGATAATCTTTTGAGGATTGCGGAATACGGGTTTGTGGTAGAAGAAATAGAATCCACCGCAGTGATCAACGCAGCCTCGAAGAAGCGCTCCGAAATTCTGCCCGATCACGAAAGAACATTTGTCAGCAATCGACTAGACACCGAACTAAACCGATAGTTAGGGAACATTGATGCCAACATTCACTGCTGCAAAATATTAATGGCAGTGATTACTTTGTGTCGTCTGTAATGACAACCTTTTCCATAGCATCTCCCTGCCGGATGTCATCAATGAGATCTAAACCTTCCACAACTTTTCCGAAAACCGTGTGGTTGCGGTCCAGATGACTTGTTGTTTGGCGGGTGTGACAGATAAAAAATTGAGATCCTCCCGTATTTCTTCCCGCGTGAGCCATCGACAATACCCCACGGTCATGGAACTGATTGTCACCATTTAATTCACAATCAATTTTATATCCCGGACCCCCATTACCAATGCCGTTGGGGCATCCCCCCTGAATCATAAAATTGGGAATTACCCGGTGAAAAATAAGACCGTTATAGAATCCTTTTTCAGCCAGCGATACGAAGTTTTTTACAGTGTTAGGTGCTTCCTTTTCAAAAAATTGAATTTTCAATACCCCTTTTCTTGTATGGATCTCAGCTGTCTTCATGGTTTAAAGTTATTTGGGGTTGCAATTTAGCACAGTTATTAAAACAGTGCGCATTCAAACGAAAAAAATGCGGGAATTGCGCCGATTTTTGTAAGTTAAGCCTGTTATGGCTCAATGTGTTTCCGGAAAAAAAATGTACGCAACAACAGAACTGGCCGAAGATGTTTTAATCGAGGCTCATACAAGATTTACATATGGGCCAAATGGCGGTCCGGTTGCCGTGTATCAATGTGAAGATTGTGGACATTTTCACCTTACATCGAGGGGCCCCATGAACGAAAAACTCTTAAAAGCTCTGGCAGACGGAAAGATTGAACGCCAGAAGGAAGCGGACCGATGGGTAAATAAGCTAAAGAAGCGGTAGCAAAAATTGCGTGTTGTTCTGGATTTCATTCCACCGAATTGCCCGGAGGGAGGTTGCTTCAGAAAAACACATCCCCACCATAAACGTCGCTTTTTTATTTATGTTTTATTCCTGTTTTGAATATCCTTCAATATTTGTTTTGGCGCAAGGGTGCAAAAGGCCGTAGTAAGCGCATCAAGAATGGTTTCTTTTCTTCTTAATTCTATGAACGTCCAACCTTGTTTTCCCCATTTATTAGGGACAGGAAAAATTATTGTTTTATCAAAGGCGCAGAATGCGGATTGATCAATGACAGAAAACTTCAGGCAAGCCCGTTGCTTTTTTTCCGAATGCGAAAGGAAGTGTTGTCAAAATGGGGAAGTTCGTTTGTTTCAGGAAACGATAGCGCTATTTTCCTGAATGTATTTATGGAAACCATGTAACAGGAGCGTTTTTCAATGTTTTTCGTTTATGCATTTTAATCTAGCGAAATAAAATGTATTGTAAATAAAAAATAGATGACAAATTGCAAAAAGGAAGGTAATCCAAAAAACCGAAATTCAGATTCGTTCGTAACAGTCAAGTTCTCGAAGGGAAATTTATATCACGATATTTTCGAAAATAGACTTTACGCTTTTTGAAAACATCACAAAACCCCGGGATCATCTTCTTCGATCACGGACCTCCGCTCATTCATCTTGAAAGCGCTACCTCCAACAATCAGAATGGTTAGTCCACCGATGATACACAATACCATGATGGCTATCATAGGCATAGAGGTGCCGTTGTGAAAGGCACTAACCAGGCCGGAAGCGATGCCACCCATAGCCATGCGGAAACTTCCCGCCAGAGAGGCAGCGCTTCCGGTGTGATTCGAAAACGGCGCCAGCGAAAGGGCCGTTGAATTGGGATTGGTGAGCCCATGGCCTGCCAGAAAAAGAGCAATAAGAACAATCAAATCAATTTTGTCAAACCAATTGAACCACGTTCCCAATATAAGCACCAGCCCGACACAACTCTGGTACATCAGGCTTGCTTTGATGATTTGCTGACTCCTGTATCTTTTAAGCAGAGCATGATTCAATTGGGTTGAACCGATTATAACAAAAGCGATGCACGCGAAAATCCACCCGTATTCTTTTTCACTCACGTGGTAAATGTTCATAAATACATCTGCGGAACCAGCGATGTATGCGAATGGGGCAGCTGTGGCAACTCCCCCGGCTATGGTGTACAACAAAAATTGTTTTTGACTGAGGACGTAGTAAAAATTTTTAAGTACAGGTTTGGGTAACAACGACAAGGATGCGTCAGGCCCCTTTCCCAATGGAAGTACGAGATATATCCCGGCAATGATTATCACAGCAAGGAAAGCCAGTATGACAAACACCGCATGCCATCCAAAGGCAACGGTGACGTATCCTCCTACGGCTGGGGCAATCATGGGTGAAATAGCCACTACCAATGTCATCCATGAAAAGGCCTGTGCGGTTTTATTGGCCGGAAATAAATCCCTGACAAGGGTTTGCGCGGCCACCATACCCGCACAACCTCCAATCGCTTGAAGAAATCGCATCACAATAAAGCCATTGGCAGAATTAGTAAAAGCACAACCCAATGAAGCAATGATGTATACCACCAGACCTGCATAAAGAGGCCTCTTTCTGCCGAAACGATCGAGTAAAGGACCATATAATAATTGCCCTGCCGCAATACCAATAAAGTAACTGGTTAGCGATAATTGCACCATTGGAATGGTGGTTTGCAGGTCCTCTGCAATGGCAGGGAATCCTGGTAAATACATATCAATTGAAACCGGACTTATTGTAGAAAGTGCACCCAGAATGAGAATAAGAATAAACTGTTGCTTTCCGGTCATATTGAAAAAAAATGGAAACAAAGAAATATGGGCTGCATAGGGCTATAAGTATCGATGAATGTTAGCCATCAACAGATTACCATTGCGGACATCAAATTTATTGTTCAAATTCGGATTATCTAACCTCCATAATTTAAAACAATGAAAATTATATTTCTCATTATCGGCTTGCTGTTTGCTTCCATAGTACTATTAGCCCAAACAGGAAAAGTATCAGACGACCTTTCGTTGCCGAGCAAGATTCTGAAAGGAGAGCGAAAATACGCTATTTATTTACCTCATGACTACGAATCATCTCAACGGAGTTATCCCGTGCTTTATCTATTGCACGGCGGTGGTGATGACCACACAGGCTGGGTTCAGTTTGGCGAAGTGCAGCATATTGCGGATCAGGCAATTCGCGAGGGCAAAGCAACCTCCATGATCATTGTCATGCCCGACGCAAATACAGGACAGCGTGGATATTTTAATGACATAAAAGGTGAGTGGCGATATGAGGATTTTTTCTTTGAGGAATTTATGCCTTATATCGAAAAAACCTATCGGATTAAACGGGACAAACGATACCGGGCTGTCGCGGGCTTATCCATGGGTGGAGGTGGATCTTTTATTTATGCATTAAGACATCCTGAGCTTTTTTCTTCTGCATGTCCGCTCAGCGCCTCTACTGGCCCCTTGACCCTTGAAAGCACGAAAGAAAATCTAAAGCGAATGAATTACCCGGCTGCCTCCGAAACTGAGGTGCAGAATTATTTCAAAAGGCAAAGCGTAATTGAATTAATCAATAGCGTAGCGGATGATCAGAAAAAAGCTGTTCGCTGGTATATTGATTGCGGGGATGATGATTTTCTCTTTGAAGGAAACTCACTAGCGCATATTGCTATGAGGAAAAAGGAAATCCCTCATGAGTTCAGGATTCGCGACGGGGGCCATAGCTGGAGTTACTGGCGGGCGGCTTTACCTACTGTTCTTTCATTTATATCTGAGTCTTTCCATCAGAATTAGTAACGAAGGAACAGCTGTTGGTTGGTTCATTTGAGTTACCATTCCCCTTCACGGGTCGGTAGTTTTAGCCTTTTAGACGATAAAATGCGCGGATGCGTCTAACAGTAGATTGTTGAATTAAACTTTTTGCCTGGAATATCATCTAAGGAGTATAATTTTAACAAAATGATATGAAGAAATGTATAGTTTTTCTGGCGATGATGATGGCGGGTTCCACCATATTTGCCCAACAAAAATCTCAGCGGTCTGGTTTTTCTGAAAAGCAATCGGAAAAAATGAAGACAGAATTGTCATTAAATGACGAGCAAGGTGCCAAAATAGATGAGATCAATAAAAAATTTGCTTCCAGGCAATCCATACTACTTGCTGATACAGTTAAATCAAGAGAAAACAAGCTTGTGGAAAGGAAGAAGATACAGGAAGAGAGAAATGCCCAAATTAAAAGCGTCTTAACGAAAGAACAGTTCGCTCAATGGACAACGAATAAGGAGAAGCATTTGAAAGAGAGTCAATCAAAGGGCAGGCGCGCTGGGGGTGTTAGAAATGAAATGGATGAATTGAAAACTGAATTAAATCTTTCTGATGATCAGTATAAAAAGATGTTGGGAATAAATTCCCGCATGTCCAGCCGTATGAGGTCAGTGAGATCTGACTCCACAGTGTCAAGGCAAAATTCGCGTCAGGAAATGCAAAAACTAAAGGCGGAAAAAAATGCGGCTGTGAAAGAAATTTTGAGTGAAGATCAATACAAGAAGTTTCTTGCCTATGAAGATGAAAAATTCAGCAAACGCAGAAGAGTTGAAATGAGGAATCACGAGAAACCAAAGAAAGGTTGAGCCTTTTTTGAAATAGGCACCCTGCCTTCTACCGGTAGGGTGCGATATTTTTAAATTCCTTTTGCTGCTTATTTTGAATAAAATATGATCCCGTGTGTAGGCCCAATACGTCAGTTAATTTTTTACTGAGAAACGCTAAGTTTTTACGGACGAATGGTGATTAAAAAAAATACTATCATAGTCGCTGAAGTGTGAGCCCACCATCCACCATGATTACCTGACCAGTCGAATAGGGAAAATTCCCGAGGGCTAAAGCGGATACTACTTTACCAACATCTTCCGGATATCCCCATCGCTTTTGTACGCATAAACCATCGTTTATCAGTTTGTCGTATTTTTCTTTGACGGCACTGGTCATATCGGTACTAATTACGCCAGGGCGAACTTCGTAAACCGGGATATCATATTCACCCAGGCGCACGGCAAAAAGTTGTGTGGCCATACTGATCCCGGCTTTAGAGATGCAATATTCTCCCCGATTAACCGAAGCTACGGTGGCTGAGATGGAAGATATATTGATCATGCAGCCAGAGAATTTTGCATCATTGTTTCGCTGTTCGATCATCCAATTTGCGGCATGCTGTGTTAAAAAATAATTTCCTTTCAGG
>JBDSIM010000323.1:0-5173 GCA_039917935.1 Cyclobacteriaceae bacterium
TCCCCGATGGTGTTTGGCTTTGTTTCATTTTTGAGTAATACCCACCCCCAAAACCAAAGGCTGACAAAACGCCCGGCACAATTGGTATCCCTTGTTTTAATTCTACCAAGGCGTCGGCATACCAATATCTAAATTCAGGTGTTTTTCCAAAGAGAACTTCTGCCTGCACTTTTATTGTTTGGATGGTGCCTTTTACTGAACCCTTGAATCCTTCACCGTATGTTTGATCTTCATCGAAGAACCGGATCTCTCCGGCGAGATCAATTATTTTTGGTTTTTTGATATTGATTTTTACACTCGTTAATTCGACTTTCTCAAATTGCCAACTATAGTTGTCCAGCGCAATTACTTTTCCAGCATTATCTTTTAAAGGCTCCTTATCTTGTGCGCCCCAAATTATCAGGCCCGCTTTTCCGCCAAATGACTCGTCTTCCGCTTTACCACTGATATTGATAATCAGATCAAAGGCAATTCCAACACGCACATCTTCACTTTTCAGCGTTATGTTATCAAATACCACTGGGTATTTAGAAATTGACGAACTTTGACCCTCCCTTCCAAAACCAAATGTTCCTGGTTTAAAATGAGGAACCTCGGAGCTAATAATCATTTCCTCAAAGCGTATGCAATTGATACTAGCTTTCGGGCCCCTACCAATGAAATTGATACTCAGTTCACCATTTAACTTGGCCGATGGGTAGAATTTATTTTCTCTTTCGGCAACAATGACACTTGAACCTTCTCTAAGTTTTAAGTCAGCGGCCCACAGATCAAGCCTTAATTGATCTTGAACCTCGACAGAAAAAATGTAATTGCCATCCGCACCACGTTGGGCAGTGTACCCGAATTCAGCAACCTTTCCATCTTTACCTTTCACAACAGGAATAGAAAGTTTGCCTCCCAATGCAAATCCCTTCACCTGGTTTGTAATCAATTCTAACGAAATCTTGTCGAGTGTATAGCCCCACCCATTCATATCCCCTTCCTGGATTACGTTTTCTGCATATATTTCACCAGTAAAACCCTGCTCATCGAGAATGACATTCTGAATACCTACAGAAAGGCGGTCGGCGCTATTGCGATTTGCAAATGACTTGGGTAGTTTAATTTCGAGTTCCTGCAGGTAAATGCCCTGCCATAAATTATCCAGTCCGGCGGCAAGCAATGGTGAATCATAATCTTTAGGAAAGGCAATAGCCGGGGGGTTAGACACATCACTCCAGTCCAGCAAAGCTTTAGTTACTTCAAAACCGAAACCTTTTAGTCCCTTAATTCGAAAGGTTGGGACTTGAATACTTAATATGATGTCATTTAAACTTTCTGTATAGATGGTGAAGGCTACTTTCAGCCGTTTATTGTCGATTTCCCCTTCTTCGTTTTCGGGTTCAATGAGGTCATTTGAAAATTCCAGTTCCGCGTCAAGATTAACACCGATGAAGCCTCCGCAATCGAATTCAACGTATGACCTTTCGGAACCTTTAATGGTGATAAGGGAAGTGGAATTGAATTTTATCGCATGATCACCCAGGAGATAAACCTTCGCATTTCCCGCAATACCCCCTTCAGCAGAAAGTGGTATGGCTCCGTGAAACGCGATCCGAGAACCTGTTTGAGGAAGGGCCAATGATACATATACATCCATCACGGCACCTTCTTTTGTAAATTGAATTCGATCTATGAGAATACTATAATCAAATACCCCTCCTGATTTTACTACCCCAATTGGTAATTCTATTTCTGATAACGCATCCAGCGATTCAAGAAACCTTTGTCCACTTAACACTTTCTTAAGTAACGCGTGCGCATGATTTCTTTTGTCGAGGATAGAATCGGCGACCGCAGATTCGTATTCAACAATGGGATCTGTTTTTGTTGATACATTTTCGGCTATTGAGATGGTCTCAAAAGTTCTAAAGGGGCCTTCATCGATTGTTGGCTGAAATGCATCAACCTTAGCTGTAACTCTAGTTGAATTATTAATGGCAAATGCAGGCATGTGCGAGGCAAAACTGCACGGCAGAATAAGAAGTAAACTTCTTAACAAGGGTCTTTTCATGAGGGTCTTCTTAATTACTACAAGTTCTAAATGTTCAAAACCTATCGTTTAGTATTGTATAGTCTTTGTGTTTATTAAACCATTGCCGCACTGTAGTGAGAGCATTGGCATAGTCATTGGTTTGGAGATCTCCACTTTGGTCTAGTGTTATCGGGTAACCCTCGATAATAGGGGCTAGTTGTTCCATTATTCTATAACCACAAATAATCTCGGTTTCTTTTTCTGAATCTGCTGACATGCATTTCTTTTCATCACCGTTTAATGCTTTAATAAGGTAATCAACGGCTTGCCTTTGACGAGTATAAATAAGGTCTGGAAATAGTTTATAAACCACGTCATCATTAATAGGTAACTTTGTAACCCGCTGCATGAGATCTTGCAATGCTTGGGAATCACCCATACGTGCAAGAGACAAGAGGGTAGCCCACCGAATTTGTCTTGAATTTCCAGGTTGTGAGTACGGGCGAATTTCTTCTATAAGTTCTTTGAGGTTGAGAAAACCTGCGAGTTTTATCAACTGGTCAAGAGATGTGGTTTTAATCTTCAGGCAGCTTCTTATACCATCTATTGCCGTTTTGGAAAAATCTTTCTTTGAAAATAACTCGAGATAACTCAGACCCAATTCTACGTTTTGAAAATTCTTATCTCCGCAGGAATGTGTGAGCGCACTAACACCCTCGATCCGGATAGAAGGAGATGTTGAGCGGGAGGAAGCCAATTGAGTAATTTCATAGGCTTTTGCTCTTACTGCGCTCGCGGAATCATTCAAGTATGGATTCAGCAATGCAAATGTAGCGGTTGCGTTTTCAGGCAATAAAATCTGTAGGGGGATAGATTCAATTTTTCCTGATCGCACCTCCCTAAAATAAGAAGCCGTTATTTGACCAATATCCTGAGCTCCGGAATTAAAGTTTACCAGGCTTAGCATGGAAGCTAAATAGAATAGTATCGGGCGGTTTTTTATCATATTGTATCGTTGTTAATTGGAGGATTTCGCGCCCCAGGCATTGTATTCCTTAAGGATTTGAAGGAAGTCTTCCCTTTTGAAACTTCCGTTTCTTACTTCTTCAGATAACTCCTGGTTTGTACTGACAAGCTTTGATACGCTTTTGTTAAAATTTAAGAACATGACCTCCAGGAATTGATCGTTTTTTTTATAATACATTTTTGAGCTCACTTTCTGATACCCTTCTTCATCAGTAATTACCTCATTGCACGTAAACACAGGAATAGTGCCGCTCAATATTCTTTTGCAGAAATTTCTCGCAATAGTCCAAGGCTTCGTGGTGATGTCTTCAATCCACCACAGCGACTCGTAGTAAGTACCGTTGTAGCAAAACCCGAGAAGATTATCCGGATATAATTCCAAAGGCTTATCATCTTTTTGACTGATCACAACTTTTTTCTGGATCCAAACGGAGTCACCAAAAGGCATCGCTTGTGTAGCCGGTAGGATAAACTGGACTTGGACCGTGTCGGCCAGCAAGTCTACCAGATAATTCTTTTCTGACGATTGGAGATTAGCCGAAAAAGTTAAAGGTAAGGTAGGGTCTATGGTTAGAGGTTTATTGCTATTGCTTAGCCTACAATTCGCGGTAAATCTGCTTTTATGTTCATTTATTATTTCGCGAAGGTCGTACGCTTCGACCTCTGTATTTTTTGAGGCATTCTTAATTTTTTCGATATAATTAATGGCGCTATCATGTTCCTGAAGTCCAAACGAAAGCAACGCCAGGTTGTAATGGATCATCCCGGAAACCTTTGGATTTATGCGGGCCTTTTTGTCCAGACTCGATTCTGATGATGCAGCTAGCAGGATTGAAGCGGCTTCTCTTACTTTTGTTTTAAAATTCTCGTCCAGATACTCCCTTTTGTTTGTGGCGTATAAGAAAGCATCCCGGGTTAAGGACATGGCCTTTGTAATATCTTTGTATTCGCCGTTTTTGTCTTTTACATAGCCAATGCTTATATATTGAGACTTTACGCCATATCCATAAAGACTAAAAATAATTTCTTTGAGTTCCTCGACCGTGTGCGATATTCGCTCCTCCTGTAGATGTCCCAGAAAGGAGTAGTCTTTTTCAAATTGCGTGTACAAACCAATTTCCGTATCTGCTTGTCTGCCGTGATATTTTGTTTGGAAGAATCCGGGAAGGTCTTGTTCGGTAACCTGCCCGCTATTCCTGATTATGCGAAGTTTTGTAAGGAATGAGTAGCTAATAATGTAATGGTATTTATGATATACGGTCTTTACACCATCCTTCTCTACCGTGTAGGGATTATCTTTTAATTCCTTGTTCGTGATTGAAAGTGGGCTGACCACCAACTCGAGATGCACCCCCGCATTTTCTCTGACGTTGCTAAAGCCCGGAATAGCAAGTGCATTTTTAAGGCTGTCTGCCTGATGACGTTTTAGTTCATTTCCCAAATCCTGGATGGTGGCAGAATAGGTTTGCGGAGAAACATTAAGCGGTTTGAGCGGTAACCTGTAAAGGCTTACGCGAACCATTTCATAGTTGATGTTCTGCGAGAGTACAATGGAATTCATTGCCATCGCAAGGATGAGGGTCGAGAGGGTTTTCATTTTGAGAGGGTTTTATCTAGTTACTACATGGTTGTATTGTTTAAGATCTATTTTGAATTCAAATATCGGTCTCCGCGCCGCCCCTGTCTCGGGAAAACTTACGTTCAAAGCGTTTAGCTTTGTGAGTTTGTTTCGTTTAGTGTATAATCCCAATTCATTGTTTGGTTTCGAAATTCTAATGTATTGAATATTTAAAATTTAATCCCCTTGAATAATTATCCCCGTCGCCGCAGAGTCTCCAGCCTCTGGGACTCTGCGTGGGAGGTGAATGCCAGCAATGCATGAATATGGTTCGGCATAATGACATAGCCTGCGATATAATGGCCTTGGTTTTTCAAAACATCAAACCATTTATAAATGGCATCATATCCATTTGAAAGTTCGATTACCTGTAGCCACTTCCAACATGTAAAGGTGATGAAGTAAATTCCGTCATCTTCTGGTATTGTTCTTCGGACACTCATGACTAAAAAATTGTTTGTTTTAAAACTACTGAGCTTTGGAGTCGCAGCGTCCCTGAGACAGGAGACACT
>JBDSIM010000324.1:0-12956 GCA_039917935.1 Cyclobacteriaceae bacterium
GGTGTACCCTTATCAAAGGGAGAGGACAAACATCGTTTGCATTGATAGGCAGTAGCAAGAAGGGTATAATTCTTTTACCAATGTGAGTTATAAGTGTTATTTTTGACCATCCAAATTCAATATTAAAAAAGACCGTGGCGCTAATTAAATCTATTTCAGGTATCAGGGGGACGATAGGTGGGAAGACCGGTGAAAATTTAACCCCGGTTGATATTGTAAAATACGCGGCAGCCTATGGTATGTTGTTGCTCAAAAATAAGGGAGTCAGGAGGATCATTATTGGACGCGACGCACGGATTTCCGGCGAAATGGTAAATGATCTTGTATGCGCAACCCTTCAGGGATTGGGTATTGATGTGATTGATCTAGGATTATCAACAACACCGACGGTTGAAATGGCAGTAACCATGGAAAAAGCTGGCGGTGGAATTATACTTACCGCGAGTCACAATCCTGTGCAATGGAATGCTTTGAAGCTCCTTAATGAGAACGGAGAATTTATTTCCGGGCCCCATGGCGAGGAGGTGTTACGGATCGCTGAAGCGGAAGATTTCGATTTTGCCCTGGTAACTAAATTGGGTAAGTATGAAAAAAAGGACGGCTACATTCAGAAGCACATCAGTGAAATCCTGAAACTGCCTCTCGTCGATGTTAAAGCCATTCATAGTCGGGGATTCAGAGTGGTGGTGGATGCGGTAAATTCCACCGGAGGCATCGCGGTACCCATGTTACTCAGCGCCCTTGGCGTGACCGTTAAAGAACTGCATTGCGAACCTACCGGACATTTTCCCCATAATCCGGAACCCCTGCCTGAACACCTGACAGACATTACCAGGGAGGTCGTCAAAGGAAAATATGATCTCGGAATCGTCGTTGACCCGGATGTTGACAGGCTTGCGATGGTATGCGAAGATGGTTCGCCTTTCGGCGAAGAGTACACGTTGGTTGCTGTTGCAGATTATGTGTTGAATAACGGCACTAAGAAGAATGGAAACACCGTTTCAAATCTCTCCAGCACAAGGGCCCTACAGGACATTACGGAAAAAGCAGGCGGACAATATTTTGCAGCGGCCGTTGGGGAAGTAAATGTTGTTCAGGTGATGAAAGATAATAATGCCGTGATCGGTGGGGAGGGCAATGGAGGAGTCATTTACCCGGATTTGCATTTCGGCCGTGATGCCCTTGTCGGGATTGCCTTATTTCTTACCCATCTCGCAAAATTAAAAATTAGTGCTTTGCGTTTGCGAATGAGGTATCCGAATTATTTTATCTCGAAAAACAAGATTGAACTCACCCGGGATATTAACGTGGATAAGATCCTGGACCACATAAAAAAGAAATACCAGAAGCAGCCCATCAATTCTGTGGATGGCGTTCGAATCGAGTTTGATAAGGAATGGGTCCACCTTCGAAAATCAAACACAGAGCCGATCATCCGCATATACGCGGAATCTGATATGGAAGCCAAAGCCGACCACCTGGCAAAAAAAATAATGGCCGACATCAAAGAAATCATTTCCGAAAAATTAATGAAGAAGTGATCCTGTTATGAATATTTATTTAGATAATGCTGCCACCACTCCCCTGGATCCGGAAGTCTTCGAAGCCATGAAACCTTTTATGCTTGAGCATTTCGGAAATCCTTCTTCTACCCATTCGTATGGCAGAAAGGTAAAGGCTGCCATAGAATCTGCGCGAAAAAAAGTAGCAGAGCTGTTAAACTGTACACCCGGAGAAATTATTTTTACATCCGGTGGAACAGAGGCTGATAACACCATCCTGGTTAGCGCACTGCAAACTTATGGGATAAACAACATCATCACTTCACCGATTGAACACCATGCGGTAACCCATACGTTAGAGAATCTGCAAAAGCAAGGTGCTATTCGCCTGCATATGGTAAAACTCGATAAAAAAGGTCACGTGGATTTGGATCACCTCGAGGTGCTCCTGAAAAAGAATCCGAATGCTCTTGTTTCCCTCATGCAGGCCAATAACGAAATCGCGAATGTGCTGGATATGGAGAGGGTTAGCGAATTGTCAGCCATGTACAACGGGTATTTCCATTCAGATACCGTTCAGGCGGTAGGTCATTTTCGACACGATCTGAAAAAAACGAAAGTACATGGTATTACCGCGGCAGCGCATAAGTTTCATGGTCCGAAAGGAATTGGTTTCATGTTTATTCGACGTGATAAAAAAATTCATCCGTTTCTTCACGGAGGTTCTCAGGAACGCAACATGCGGGGCGGGACGGAAAATGTGTATGGCATTATCGGACTTTCGAAAGCTTTGGAAATTGCTTACCGCGATATGGATGAACACGCAGCTTACATTAAGAAACTGAAATCGCGGATGATAGAAAAACTTAAATCCACCATATCCGGGGTGTCTTTTAACGGCGACTCGGAAAATTTAGAGAAAAGCCTGTACACTGTTTTGAATGTAAGCTTACCTGAATCGGAAGAAAATAACATGCTGTTGTTCAATCTTGATTTACAAGGGATTTCCGCTTCCGGTGGAAGCGCTTGCTCCAGTGGCGCGACCACAGGTTCACATGTTTTAAGCGCGCTCTATCCCGGGTCAAAAAGAGGCGCCATTCGATTTTCTTTCAGCAAATACAATACAATTGATGAGATTGATGCTACGGTGACTAAGCTTGCAGAGCTCTCCGGAGTCTTGAGTAGAACTTAAAAGCGTATTTATCCTGAGAATTTATTATTCTTAAAATCCCGGGACAGGAAGGTGTCACACAACTTCATCAAAGGCTTTCGTAAACAATTTCATTTCCTCTAGTGTGCCAATACTGACGCGGCACCACGGTTTGTTCCTAAAATCCCACACACGGATGCCAATTCCTTTTTCGGCAAGCTTTCTCATAATCTCACCGGGAGCGGAGGGGGCATCGAACATGACGAAATTGGTAAAAGACTTCCCGTAAAATATTTTATTCCTTTCGAGGTAATCCGTTAAATGTTTCCGGGCAATGTTATTTTTTGTGCGCGATAAATCCATAAAAGCGGTATCCCCAAGCGATGCCGTGGCAGCTGCAAGGCCCATTTGATTGGTTGGAATACCCGGGTGGTGCCTTCCAATTTTTTTGATCGTATCAGGCTTCGCAACGATGTAGCCTATGCGCAAACCGGCCAGGCCATATATTTTGGAAAAAGTTTTAGAAACAATAACGTTTTTATCTTGTTTGACCAGGTCCATCATGGAAATCTGCTGCGCGGGCGCCAGGAATTCCAGATACGCCTCATCCGAAAACACGGGCACTTTCTGTGACACCTCTTCGCAAAATGACCTCACTATTCCAGGGTCCACGAATGTTCCGGTGGGGTTATTTGGATTGCATATAAAAACCAATTTCGTGTTTTGATCGACCCGCGAAGCCAGCACCTGATAATCAATTTCCAGTTTGTCATTCAGATCTACCTTATCCCAAACAGCGGTATAAATCGATGCATAATTCATCAGCATCGGAAAAGTAGGGTTGGGGGACAAGATTGCCCCTTCCTCCACACCGAAAGCAGATCCTGTGGCGCAAAGCAGATCACTCGATCCGGCCCCGACCAAAATATGATCTGGTGTGACACCCTCTTTGGAGGCAAGCAATTGCTTGAATTCAGAAACCGCTTGAAACGGATAACGGTTAGATTCCGAAATACTCTGCAATATTGCTTTCCGCGCTTTATCAGACGGTCCGTAAGGGTTTTCATTTGAATCAAGCCTGATATGAATCGGTCCCTTAAATCCCGATGCACGAAACCTGCGTTCCGAATCACTTACCGGGGCGGCCATGAGTTGTTCTGATAAACTTCCCCCCAATGGCAAAGTGGCTGAAACCGCCAACACGCGTTTAAGCCAATCTCTTCTGTTATGCATACTAAAAAAATGTTTTTTAGACCGAAAGGCGGATCCCGAAAATAAAAAAGGACAGTAAAACCGCTGGGCGCGGAAATAATAACATATTGAATAAGGTACGCAATTATCCTCTTTTTAGCAAGGGCTTTCCATAAAATTTCTGAAAAGTCAGCGCTAAATTATGCTTGGTTTCGAGCGTTTTGAGACCCCAATTCCACGGAAATTACCTGCTGAATCTTTCGCCTCATAAATTTTGATTCAGACAATGATGCCCATCTTCTTCATCAAAAAAGTGGCATTCATTTTCTGGGCCAATCCTGGCTTGAGTTTATAGTCAAACGACAACTGTTCATTTTCAATATTTGCTTCAAAACAATAATTATAGATCCTGCCTGGGTACACCTTCTCCAAGTCACCAAGCGCGAGATCATGGGTAGCAATCAGAACAAGACATGAGTGATCCACCAATTGTTTCACAAGCGCTACAGAGCCCGCTTGCTTGTCCGTGGAATTTGTACCCTTTAAAATTTCATCCAGGAGAATCAGAATATTTTTACCACTCCTTAGTTCATCCATGATCGATTTCAATCTGTCGAGCTCGGCATAAAAATAAGACTGATGGTCTTTCAGGGAATCGGCTGTGCGCATTCCGGAACGCATTTCAATAAGCGGGCAATCGAATTCTCTGGCACATACAGGAGCACCTGCTAACGACAGCACAACATTTACCCCAAGCGTTCGGAGGAAGGTGCTTTTACCCGCCATGTTCGCTCCCGTGATGATCATTACAGACTTTTCACGATCCATATGAATATCATTGGATACTCTTTCAGCAGCTAACAGAAGTGGATGGCTTATATCTTTTGCTGAAAGCCTTTGTTCCTCATTCATCGATGGAAAAATAAATTCCGAATGGTTGAAACAGAAAGTACCCAGGCTGCTTAACACTTCGGCTTCGCGAACGGTGCTCAGCCAACGCAATAAATGGGATGCACTTTCCGCCTTCCATTTTTCGAGCCTGTAAACACACTGTAAATCGTATAATAACAAACCGTTTACTACAAGGTTGGTCATAAAGTTCATACGCGCATCAAAGGCGCTCATCAGGGAAGCGAGTTGATTAATCTTATTATCGGCTTCCCCAGCCTGGCTCCCTAACCGGTTCATTAGTGCCGACGAAAAATTTTCTTTTCTGATATAACAGAGAATGCCTGCATATTTTTGGAGTGTATGCTTCTTGCGGCTTATATATTCATGGAATGCGTTAACCTGTTTTAAACGAAAACCTACTAATCCCCATTGCAGGCCTGCGGCAAGGAAGGCATACCCGGCAACACCCTCAATAAAAATCGCTGCTATAACGAGGCTTAATGTAAGGATGGGGAGAACCGTCAGGATAATCCTGTAGAAATTTTTTCCATAAATGAATGATGGTTGTTGTAACCACTGTTTCAGTTGTTGCTCGTCCTGGGGCTGCTCATCAATCTGCATACCCAACGCCTGGATCTCGTGCCGAAAATCAAACTTCTTTCCTAACTCGCGAACGGCCTCCTGGTTACTCTTTATTTCGTCAATAGAATTCGGGGCCGATGATAACCTGTCAGCCATCCATTGCTTTCCTCCCCGAGCGGTAATTCTGTTTACATATTGAAAAAGGGAGCCTTCGCCAAAAATATCCAGATCGTGCGTAAAGGGGTGATGTGTATTCATAAATTCCGCCCCTGTATTGAAATTGGTGAAATTTCCGTTTAGCGCCTCAAGTTCATTTGACTGGATTTTCAAAAGATTATCAAGGTGGATTTTGTTATCAAATAAAGCGGCGTGTTTACGTACTAAGACGATAAATCCAAAAAGAATGAATGGCAACGCATAGAGAAAATAATGATTCGTAAAGCCAAAGTACAGTAATGCCAGGAAAATAAGGGCGACTGTAAGCCGAACGTTTGAAACCACATTGATATTCTGGTTAATGTTCTTTAAGGCGGCAGTGAAGTGTGATTTCTTATGCTCGTAAAAATCGCGGAGTTCGGTTTGTTTCATCCTAATAGACTACAGTAAGCGTTCAATAATTCTCGCTACTTTTTCCAGGGCCTGACGGTCAGCTTCATCGAAATCCTGAAGCCTGTCGCTGTCAACATCCAGCACCAGGGCCACCTCATTGTTTTTGAACGCTGGCAATACAATTTCGGATTTTGAGGCGGAATTGCATGAAATGTGGCCGGGAAACTCATCGACGTTCGGAACCAAAATAGTTTTTTTATCCCTCCATGCTGCTCCACAAACCCCTTTGCCAAAATCGATCCGTGTACAGGCGACAGGTCCCTGAAAGGGTCCTAATACCAATTGATTTTCCCTGACCAGATAAAATCCTACCCAAAAGAAATTCATCGTCTGCTTAAGGGCAGCTGCGATGTTTGAAAGATTGGCAATGAAATCTTTTTCGTCGGCTACCAGCGACTCAATTTGTGGGATGAGGGTGTGATAACGCTCTTTTTTAATATTTGATGTTGATATAAGAAGCTCTTCAGCCATGTCTTCAACTTGTTTGTTAAAACTAATACGGGTTCTTCCGGTTACGAATATAACCAACAAACGCAATGAATGGTTGCCGGTGAATTAGGGAACTACCAAAACCGTTTGCATAGATTAATATGTCGGTTTGAAGATCCTAAGCTGGTCCGCTTTCAGTTTGTATTCAGTTTGCAACGTACCGGTTAAACGGGGGGCAGGAATGCCGGTGTTAAATTTCTGGGGGGAAATAAAAATCCTTGCCTCGTCCCACATTTTTTTTTCTATAAAGCTCTTCAGGATTTGGCCACCGCCCTCGACGATTACTGATTGAATCTGCTGGTCGAACATATGTTGAATCATGGATTCAAAAAAATTCTCTTTCTCTAACTGCACAAACCTTAAATTCTTATAGGCTTCATCTTTAATAGTATTGTAGCAAATAGTTTTTTGTTCATGGTTAAAAAGATGCTGGTTGGAACCCAGCTTGAGAAAGCGGTCAATAACAACGCGAACTGGGTTTCGTCCACTCCAATCCCTTACGTTCAGATTCGGATAATCATGCCAGGCGGTGCCCGAGCCAACCAAAACGGCATCGTCTTCTGACCTCCATTTGTGCACCAGTTGTCGTGAATAATCATCACTGATCCATCGGGAATCATTGTTAATTCTCGCGATGAATCCATCGGACGTTTCCGCCCATTTTAAAATAATATACGGTCTTTTTTTTTCGATATAAGTAAAAAAACGTTTATTGAGCTCCAGCCCTTCTTTCAAAAGTATATCGGTAATCACAGAAATCCCCGCACTGCGTAATTTTTCTATACCCGCACCCGCGACCAGGGGGTTTATATCAAGGTTTGCAATAATCACCTTTTGCAACTGGTGCGCTATAATAAGATCGGCACAGGGGGGCGTTTTGCCCGTATGGGAACAAGGCTCAAGGTTAACATATAAGGTACTCGCTTTCAGAAGTCCCTTATCTTTTACTGCCTGTAAAGCATTTACCTCTGCATGGGCCTCACCGTATTTTTTATGCCACCCTTCCCCAATAATTTTTTCTCCATGAACAATAACACAACCTACCAATGGATTAGGACTCGCATATCCCCGACCATATAAGGCAAGCTCCATCGCCCGTTTCATAAAGATTTCATGAGAATGGGTTATTGGCATATCCATCATTTGTTGGATCTTTTCGATCTCCATGTGTTCGCTACGCTCTCTTCATCTGAGCTAATTCAAAAAAAATTCGTTGCCATTCCAGTCTAAGATATTAATCTTGTTATACGGTCGACTTAATTGTGTACTTCTGTCAAAGCTATGAAAAATTCCAAAGTCCTGTTTCAGGAAATTGTAGGCCGCATCAGGATACCAGAAGATCCGCAGGAAATAGATAGCCTGGCTTATCTGCTATTTGAGTGCGTATTGGGTATCTCAAAAACAGATGTGATGGCTGGTAAAGAAATAAATCTTTCTCAGGATCAGGCCCTAAAATTACAACAAAGCATCGTGCGGATAAATGACTTCGAACCTGTACAATATGTGGTGGGGGAGGCGTTTTTTTACGGCAGGAAGTTTACAGTAAACCCGGCGGTTTTAATTCCCCGCCCAGAGACTGAGGAATTGATTCGGGTGGTGGTGGAGTATAAAAATTCTCTAACTGAATTCAACCCTGCCAGAACCCTGAGAGTCCTGGACATTGGGACAGGGAGTGGTTGTATCGCTATAAGCTTGTTTCACGAAACCTCGCCTGCGGAGGTGTATGCAACGGATGTAAGCACGGATTCCCTGGCAGTAGCTGCTCAGAATGCGGAAAGTCTGCATGCTGAAATCCACCTTTTGCAGCATGATATTTTAAAGGATGCTTTAACCATAAAAGACATGGACGTTCTTGTAAGCAATCCTCCATATGTCAGGAAAAATGAAAGGGAGAACATGAACCGTAATGTGATCGACTATGAACCTCACCTCGCGTTGTTTGTTCCCGATGACGAGCCATTGATTTTTTATTCAGCCATCGTAAAACAATCCCAAAAAATCTTAAACCCTCATGGCCTCCTCGTAGTTGAGATTAATGAAAAGTTTGGCAAAGAGGTTCTGCAGTTATTTGTTTCGCATGGGTTTAAAGATGTTGTTGTTATCAGGGATGTAAACAGGAAAGACAGGATTGTCAGAGGAATAAATCCCTTAAGGGATTAAAGGTCTGACGGTTCAGTGGGGTGGGTATGACGTTTTTGAGGCACCGGGTGGTAATTTGAGCCCGATGTTTTCTTCATCAGCCTTTGCTTTTTAATGGTAACTTTAATTTTTTAGAGTCCTTTATGAATGTTTCTTTTATTGGTTCTGGTAATCTCGCCTGGCATCTCGCTGCGGCACTAGACAATGCAGATTACCCTGTCAAAGAGATCTATAGTCACGATCCTAAAAATGCGGAAGCCCTGGTCGGGCGCCTTTACCATGCGCAGGTTCAGACATCCCTTGATTTTTCTCTAAGTCCTTCGCAGATTTTTATTATGGCCGTTTCAGATGATGTGATTGTGGAAGTTGCCCAGGAGATTATTTTACCAGACCACGCTATTCTATTGCATACTTCAGGCAGTCAGCCGATGAGCCTTTTGAATTTTGCGGCTGCCGAAAGAGTAGGTGTGATGTATCCGTTACAGACATTTACCAAACAGAAAAAAATAGATTTGAGCGAGGTTCCTTTTTTTATAGAAAGTGAGGATCCTGAAACAGAAAGGACCCTGCTGACTATGGCAAAGGTGATCAGCCGGAAAGTGCATAAGATTTCATCGGATGAAAGAAAAGCCCTCCATGTGGCGGCCGTTTTTGCCTCGAACTTTACCAATCATATGCTGGCGATTTCCCGCGATATCATGAACGATAACAAACTGGATTTCGAGTACCTGAAACCATTGATTGCTGAGACGATCAATAAAAGTTTAAGCCTTGGGCCTGATCATGCCCAGACAGGCCCGGCCAAACGCGGAGACCTTGAAATTCTCGATAAACATATCGAGTTCCTGCAAAACGATGAATCCGTCACTGAAATTTATAGAGTGATTAGCCAGCATATTGTAGACCGCTACAGCGACTAAGCGCAGCGCGCATTAACCGCTTACTCCAGCTAACGAGTTTAGTTTATTTTTTTCATATACCAGAAGGCCTAACTTTGCCCTTTCAACGGGTACAACTATGCTTGAGAACATACTGATACGACGGCCAAGAAGAAATCGTAAGAGTGAGGTCATACGAAATATGGTTGAAGAAACATTGGTCACGACCGATGATCTTATTTTTCCGATTTTCCTGATCGATGGCACCAACAAAAAAACTGAAGTTTCCTCCATGCCGGGAATTTTCCGGTTATCAATGGATTTGATGCTTAAAGAGGTGGAGGAATGTATGGCGCTCGGCGTCCGCGCTTTTGATATTTTCCCTGCAGTGGAAGATAAGCATAAAGACCAAACGGCCTCGAAAAGTTATGACCAGAAATTTTTTTATCTCAGGGCTTTGAAGGAGGTGAAAAAACAATTTCCCGAAGCGTGTATTATGACTGATGTTGCCATGGATCCTTATAGCTCGGATGGCCATGATGGGTTGGTGAAAGGCGGGAAAATTGTGAATGATGAGACCCTTGAGATCCTGGGTAAGATGGCTTTGGCTCAGGCTGAAACCGGAATTGATATTCTAGGGCCGTCGGATATGATGGATGGCCGCGTTGGCTACATCCGGAATGTACTCGACACAAACGGATTTGCGGATGTGTCAATCATGAGCTATACCGCAAAATATGCCAGTGGATTTTACAATCCTTTTCGAGACGCCTTGGATTCCGCCCCGAAATTCGGAGATAAAAAAACCTATCAAATGAATCCGGCGAACCGCAGGGAAGCATTGATCGAAGCTGACCTTGACACAATCGAAGGGGCGGATTTTTTAATGGTAAAACCTGCCTTAGCCTATCTGGATATTATTCGTTTATTAAAAGATAATTCCGCATTGCCCATTGCTGCCTATAATGTCAGCGGAGAATATTCCATGATCAAAGCGGCGGATCAAAAAGGTTGGCTTGACGGTGAAAGGGTCATGAGAGAAACCCTGCTTAGCATTAAACGTGCAGGTGCCGACGTTATACTTACTTACTTCGCTAAAGAGTTCGCACGATCCATAAAATAATTACCTGGCTGTTGCCGGATCGATGAGTGAGCCAAAGAAGATGGCATTCATTAACAATTTATTTGTGCCAACCCAGAAGGCGCGGAAAGCGAGGTTTTCAGTAAAGCCTATAACCCGGCCACTTCCTAACGCAGATATTCCTGCGATGGATGATTCTTTTACCTTCGCAAGATTTTGTTTAGAAATGTATCCGCTCATCAAAGGCGTGGCCGTATAAACGAGCGGATTGCCATATACATTTGCCGACTTTTCCAGAAAAAGATTATTGCCTTTAAATAAAGACATTTTTTTTTGTGAATAACCGTAAAGCAATGGGTGAGATAGGTCTACCGTTGCCTCGAAGATGGCGCCGCTTGTTTTCTGGGCACCCGTAAATTCCTCTATATCTGAATACGCTCTTGATGTTGTATTTCCATTTGCCGCGATGCCTTCATCTTTTTTTACGTTGAATGTTCCAAATCCGGCAGCCTGAAACCAGTTTATGGCGCTTTCTAAACCAATCAATACACCCCCACTTTGAGTCCAGGCTTTTAACCTCTCTTTCGCGGCATCCGTAATAGTGCCATAGGTGCCAGGAGGAAAGATGAGGGTATTATACCTACTGAGGTTTGCTGTATTAAAAACACCAACAGGTATCATGGTAACGGGAATTTCAAAACGGGTGTCAAACAGGTGCCACATTTCGCCTGCCCCACTGGCGCTAACCCCATCGTTGACAAGCATCGCTATATCAGGCTTTCTTAAAGTTTGAAAGGATTCGCTTCCCAGGCTCGAGCCATCGTAATCAAGTCCTGAATGAAAGGCGTACACATCGATCCCATCTTTCTGAATAATTTCATTGATGAGGGAATCGATTTGCTGTTGCCCTTTTTCCTGAATATTAAGGGGAACCATGATGGCACCTCGTTCGAATTTTTTACCATTGGCATGATTGAAGGGATCATTGGCAACTTTGATGCGGATACCTTGCTTCAACAACCGATATATAGCACGGGGTGCGAAATAACCGTATGTTTCAAACACATAGGCATACTGACTCGTGCCATCCATCAGCTTTCCAGAGGGAAATTTATTTTCCGTTACCTTATTGCCCAAGGGCGGAGTCGTTTTAATTTCTTCGAAATCTACTCCGGTTGCCAGCGATAATGTCCAGCTGGAGATGTCGTAAAAAAGACTGTCCTGAAATTGCGTCCGCTTCTCAAACATTGCTTTCAATAATTTGTATTGAAGTTGATTCATCGGAATGATAAAACTGGACTCCGCTTCAAACATTTTCCCATTAATGGTTTGGTCATTCTTTGGTTTATGAAAAGTAATTTCATGACGCGTTAATAGTTCTGTGAGAAAATGGACGCGGGCTTTATCCTGCCGGGAACCGAAGATGAGGGCTTTCACGGGATCCTTATTGCTTTCAACGGCTGCATCCAGGAAGAACTGTCGCTGATAGTTTAACAGATCTTCACGCAATGCATTTACTGCCTTGAGCGAACTCATCGCAGTGGTAAACTGATTGCGAATGGTAAAAGGAAAGCGCAGCAATCCGTTGGCACTTTCCTGCGCATGTCCTCGTGAACTTGCCTGTTCAAAAAGAATTCCTACGGCTCCCTGAGCATCCGGAAAAGTAGATCCCTTCCCGTAGTAATAGTCATCGTAACCCTCCTGTGTGTAGTAGAGCGATCCAATTTTATCGAGTGCCAGCGCGTGAAACTCACCCATTTTTCTTGTCAGCTCCTGATTTTTTGGAGGAGTTATCGGATGTGACCTTGAGGGCACTCCTGGTTGAAAGAAAAAAGTGGAGTTGGTTCCCATTTCATGATGATCAGTCAGTACGTTTGGTTTCCACTGATGGAATTTTTTTAGCCGCGCCTGTGATTCAGGTTGTTGTGCCACAAGCCAATCGCGATTCAGGTCAAACCAATAATGATTCGTTCTACCACCCGGCCAGGGTTCATGATGTTCCATATCATTGGCATCGGGTGAAATCGCTTTGCTTTTATTTGCATTAACCCATGTCGAGAATCGCTGTAAGCCATCGGGGTTGAAGCTGGGATCCAAAAGGATGATGGTGTTTTCCAACGCTTTTTCAATTTCTGGTCCTTGCGCCGCGGCGAAGTGATAGGCCATCAGCAAGGCCGCATTGCTTCCGCTTGCTTCATTGCCATGAATGCTGCATCCCAAATAAAAAACTACAGGCATTAATTTGGTATTTAACGCTCCTGATTTTGTGGGATCTGTTAAAGCAATATGCTGCCTTCGGAGGGTTTCAAGGTTCTGGTGGTTTTGAGATGATGTTATGGTAAGTAAAAGTAAGGGTCTTGCTTCGTGTGTGTAGCCGGTAACTTCCAATACTATTCGATCAGAAGCTTGATCCAATGTTTGCATGTACGCCACCAGATGGTCAT
>JBDSIM010000325.1:0-3336 GCA_039917935.1 Cyclobacteriaceae bacterium
TTCAATTCGGCTACCAGTTCTACTGCAACACCTTGTCCTCCTTTTTGTCCCACATCGGTCGTATCGAGCGACAAAATATATCTCACCATTTCTTTGGCATCCGGAACAGGCAGTTCAGGATGCGCACTCATGACCTGTGATCCCCAAATACCACCTCCGCCTTTGATGATTTTAGTTGTTAGTCTTTCGATCTCACTTTGGTCCATCGGATATCGTTTGGCAATCTGCAGATATGAAGGGCCGACTGTTTGCACTTTTGCATTGTGACATGTCTTGCAATCATTTTTGGCGATTAGTCTTTCACCAAGAGATAATGTTTTTTCATCTGCACCTAATGAATTCGGATTATCGATCATCGGTGTGCTAATAAAGAGTGTGCGGAAAAAAGTCTCACCATCCTGTTTTAATGTCAGTCTTCCATCAAGTGTCAGGACTTGTTTTCCTCTTATGTCCTCTTTGCTTTCTGAATCAATTTTCCAGTCACCGTTCGTTTCAATATTTCGGTGCAATGCAACTGAGTTCACATTTTCGGCAATGGAAATTTCATAACCGGGAGGTGCATTGACAATCGTGAATACGCGTTCGAATCCAACCTGACCATCCTTATTCGCGATTGCTTCAGGGCGTTCATGTATTTCAATATTGGTTCCATTGTTGAGTACCAGTTGATATTCAAGTGTTGCCTGTCCGTCTTTTAGTGAATGTCCTTTATACTTTACTTCCTGCAGAAGATCCTGTCCATTTTGTGTGACGCGCCATGGGTTTGGATGTTTGTTTTCCAGCCACGAATCGCCGATAGAGATGGGTTGCGGGCCATGCGCATTATCATACACTGCACCTTGAAGATGAACATGACCTTTCCAGACTTTGTACAGAGAACAACTGTCGGTTCGGTAAGCGGCCCATACATCATCATGCAAAGCCAGTGTCAGGATACGGGGTTTGAGATCGAGTACGGATCTGAAAGCCCATGGATTTGCGGGTCGATCTGGGCCAACATGGGAGGGTTTTTCGTTTTTCGCGCATCCGATCATCAAGAGCACAAAGAGGATATTAAAAAGGGCCGGGAATGGCCAGGTGGATTTTTTCATTGGGTAATATTTACATCCAATAATACTGAAAATCCTCCGATGCTCTTGTAACAGCCCATGCAGGCAATATTCAGCTTTGAAGTGCGAAAGCGCTCCTTTTTTTATTGGAGAACAGCTGGAAGGTCCCGGAAGCGAGTATGGTTGGTGGGCTGCGTTACAGGGATCTATTTGAGATCATAATGAAACCGGCACTGAATGATCTGGATCTTTTGATCCTTTCCTTTTGTGCCGGAAATCCAGTAAACCAGGCGATGTTCGTGATCAATTCTACGAGACCAAAACCCGCTAAGTTCATGTCTCAGTGGTTCAGGGCTTCCTAATCCTTTGAATGGATCCTGACTGATCGAACGAATCAGATCCCTGAGCTTTTCAATTTTGGCCTGATCATATTCAATCCAATAATTAAAATCGGCCCATGCCTGGGGAGTGAACTCAATATTCACGTTCCGGGATCATCTCCCAACTCATATTTAATCAACTCGTTATTTTCAATCTGTTGAATTGATTCCAACAACCTTTTCCGATTGGTTTCAGATGAAAGAAGGTAATTGGTCTCTGTCAACGCATTGTATTCCTTCAAAGAAAGAATGACCACGGCATCATCATTATTTGTCCGTGGTATAATTAACACTTCTGACGACTCCGCTACCAGGTTTAAATAATATTTGATCCTGCTTCTCAGATTTGACACGGTTATGGCCTGCATTTCTTTAATATTTGTACATAATAACGTACAATTTTACGTAAATTTTCCTAATTCTACTTCTCCTTTGTCTTAGTTTTTGGTTCTAAGTTTAAAATTCGCCCAGGTAATAGCCTCCTTTCCCCAGCGGCGGCGGATGTGGTCGAGCTGTTGCAGCAGGGAAATTTCCTCTTCGGTATTGTCGAACAGGTTAAGCTGGATATTGCCGTTGACTAGCCCACTGAACTTGATGCCGATCAGCCGGATGAGTTGGCGCCGCTCGTAGACTTGTTCAAAGAGCTCCTGTGCGTAGGTGATCAGTTGCCGCATCTGGGCTGTGTAGGGGATACGGCGCTGTTTGGTAAACGTATTGAAATCGGCATAACGGATCTTGACCGTGATGCAACTGGTCAGGCGTGCATCCTGGCGAAGGTCAAATGCCAGTTCATCCACCATGGCGCCGAGCATGCTGCGGATAAAGTTCATATCGAGCGTATCCTCGCTGAAGGTGCGCTCTTTGGACATGGACTTCTGCTCGTTATAGGGTACGACCTGGCGGCGGTCGATCGCATTGGCGCTTTCCCACAGGAACTGTCCCATCTTCCCGAATTCACGTTCCAACAAGGGATGGGGGATCTCGCGAAGTACGCGGATCGTGCGTACGCCCATAAAGCTGAGCTTCTTATAGGTCTCTTTGCCAATGCCCGGGATCTTGCTGGTCGAGAGTGGGGCCAGGAATTAACGCTCCTCGCCGGTGGGGATCTCACGCATTCCATTGGGTTTGGCCTCGCCGGTGCCGACTTTCGAGACAAGTTTATTGACTGAAAGAGCGCAGGAAATCGGCAGGCCCGATTCTTTGATAATGCGCTCGCGGAGCTCTACAGACCAACGGAAGCACCCGAAATAGCGGTCCATGCCCGTGAGGTCGAGGTAGAACTCGTCGATGGACGATTTTTCAAAAACAGGGGCTTCGCTGTCGATGATCTCTGATACGATGGCTGAATGGCGTGTATATGAATCCATATCTCCCCGGAGGACCAGGGCTTGAGGACAAAGCCTCAGGGCCATCTTCATCGGCATTGCCGAATGGACTCCATAGCGACGGGCCTCATAGCTGCAGGACGCTACGACCCCGCGTCCGCCCATGCCACCGATGATCAGTGGTTTGCCCTTGAGACTGCTGTCCCTGAGGCATTCGACCGACACAAAAAAAGAGTCAAGGTCCAGATGAAGCACCGCCCGATCGTACATAGATCAAATATAAGGCTTTATTTGACGAGTTTTCGGTCATTAATTATAAAAGAATCTTTAACCCACGGGGACTACCAACCAAAGACCAGTGTTTATCAGTCTCCATAGTATCTTACCTGACGAAAAATGAGATACTTTCTTCCCGCGATTTTCCTTGTTTGCCTGGCTGCGCCATGGTCACCGGTAAACGCCATAGATACCTATAAAACCAGGCAGGAAAAAAAGGAGATAAAAACCGAGCAGCAGGACACCCGTAAAATGGACGGGTTAAGCTTATGGGCTTATATAACAGCAATCTCAGGATTAGCGAGC
>JBDSIM010000326.1:0-5063 GCA_039917935.1 Cyclobacteriaceae bacterium
CTGGGCGCGAGGAGCGTGTGGCTTCAAATCCGGTCTCTGAGCCGACAGGGTCTTCTTCATTTCATTTAAAATATGAAGCCTTCCTTGCTTCGCCTGTAACAGGGCCTCTTTGAGAATTTCATACGTAAGACCTTCAACTTTTAGATCCATCTGGCAGGCGGTGATGCCTTTTTCAGTTCCGGTTACTTTAAAGTCCATATCACCCAGATGATCTTCATCTCCTAAAATATCAGAGAGTATAGCATATTTTCCAGTTTTGCTGTCAGAGATCATGCCCATTGCGATGCCCGAAACCGGGCCTTTTACAGGTAGGCCTGCGTCCATCAGAGCAAGCGATCCGGCACACACTGTGGCCATGGATGAAGAACCATTTGACTCCAGTATATCAGAAACGACGCGTATGGTGTAGGGGTTATCAGCATCGGGTGGAAGCACCTGCTTCAGTGCGCGGAGCGCCAGGTTACCGTGACCAACTTCCCTTCTGCCAGGGCCTCTGTTGGGCTTCACCTCACCAGTTGAAAAGCCCGGAAAATTGTAATGGAGAATAAATTTATTTGATCCGGAGATCATGGCACCGTCTATCATTTGCTGATCTAACTTGGTACCCAGCGTAACCGTGGTTAACGATTGCGTTTCCCCGCGTGTAAAAAGGGCCGATCCGTGAGGTGAAGGGAGACAATCAACTTCTGACCATATCTCTCTGATTTCATTGGTCTTACGACCATCTAGCCGAACATTTTCATTAAGTACAAGATCGCGCGCTGCCTTCTTTTGGATATCATGATAATAATGTTTTGCCAGGCCCTGATCAATTGTCGAATCTTCAGGCAACGAAGCAAGGTAATCGTCGATGACTTTTGAGAATCCTTCTGATCTCACCTTTTTATTTGCGGTTTGTAACCTGGCATGCGCATAGGCTTTATCATACAGGAGTTTCCACAGATCCGCTTTCAGATTCTCATCTTTCTTTTCATGATCGTATGTGCGCTTCTGAGTTTTTCCCACCGCCTGGCATAAATCTATTTGCAGCTGACACTGAACTTTTATCGCATCATGCGCAACGCGCATAGCCTCCAGCATATCGTCCTCACTGGCTTCCTTCATCTCGCCTTCCACCATCAGGATATTATCCATTGACGCTGCTACGATTAAGTCTATGTCGGCTTTTGCTTTTTGCTCCATCGTTGGACTAACCACAAATTTGCCATCGATACGGGCGACGCGAACTTCAGAAATTGGTCCACCAAAAGGGATGTCGGAAACAGAAAGTGCAGCGGAGGCCGCAAATGCAGCGAGTGCATCGGGCACGGCACCTTCATCACCTGAGATGAGGTAAATCATCACCTGAGTTTCGGCGTGATAATCGTCGGGAAATAACGGCCGGATAGCGCGATCAACCAGACGACTGATCAGGATCTCGTAATCAGATAATCTGCTTTCGCGTTTTAAAAATCCTCCAGGTACTTTACCTGTGGAGGCAAATTTTTCCTGATAATCTACCGAGAGCGGCAGGAAGTCGGCGCCTTCTTTGCCTTGTTGTGAGGCTACTACTGTAGCCAGTATCATGGTGTTGCCCATGCGTAATACGACGGAGCCATCTGCCTGACGGGCAAGTTTTCCGGTTTCAATGGTTATTTCGCGGCCATCAGGCAGCTTGCAGGTTTTTGAAATGACTGTTGGTTTCATGAATTAACTTTTTTTTTGTCCAGCGACACATGAAATAGCCATTCTTATTATCGTTCCGTTTAACGGGATTTTATAGACAGCCATTTCATAAAATGAAAAGGATTTTTAACAGGACAGGCTTATAAACAGAAGGCTATCCGCTGATAAAATGTAAAAAGGGAACCTTAGTTGGGGTTCCCTGTGAGTTGTTATTTTCTTAATTCGAGTTCCGAAAGGATTGACCGATATCTTTCAATATTGGTCATTTGCAGATAATTCAGGAGTTTTTTACGCTTTCCCACCAGTTTCATCAAACCTTGCTGGGTGGAGAAATCTTTCTTGTTCAGCTTCAAATGAGCAGTAAGATGGTTTATTCTGTGTGTGAATAACGCAATTTGAGACTCTGCAGAACCGGTTTCTTCTTTTTTCTTTCCGTAACCGTGCTTCTTAAACAGACCTTGCTTGATTTCAGTTGTCAAATACATTGCAAAAAGTTGTTTTTTCTTATTTCAGGGGGCAAATATAGGGTTATTTGATTTCGATTCCAAAATATGGAATAAAATTTAAGCAACGGGTTTAGCCTGCATTTTTCCTTTCAGGAACCATTGGCGAAACCGGTCAATAAACACCCGGTATGCATCCGCGTCAAACAATCGGGCATCCACCCTAGCCTGTTGGAGAAATACAATTCCGATCAGCAAGAGTATCCCATCCGCGGCCCATATGCCTATCAAGGGACTAACTAAATCCTGTTTCGCGAGTTTTTCACCCTGCATGTTCAGTAAATAATAGACGATAAAGAACAGGATTGAAATCAGGAAAGGAACTCCGAGACCTCCCCGTTTAATAATGGCACCCAACGGTGCACCAATTAAAAACATGGCGATACACATAAAAGAACTGGCAATGATTTTATGCCATTGGATTTCGAATACGATTTTTTCCTTTTTATAGTTTTCGATGGCGCTGTTGCTGTTCAACACCTGGCTCTTAACCTGGCGCGCCATGTTGGTGGCTGCCTGAATAATGCCATGATTGGGTGGCAAACCGTAAACACTATCTACTTTAGCAAGAAAAACGGAATCCGTCAGCGCAGACTTTTCTGACAAAGCATTGGTCTTTTTTGCTAACCGCGGTTTTGCTTGAGGAATCGAATCAACTGTGCTTTTTTCCACTTTACGATTTTTTAGCCTGGCGAGCTTTGATCTTTCCGCCTGAACAATGGGATTTAGAAGAGGTTGTCGGGCGATTGAGTCATTTAATGCCGGTTTTGCCTCGATGGTTTGCTTCGGCATGAACTTATACCGGTTAACGGAATCTCTTTTTTGTTTAAAGTCCGATAAATATTGCGGCATCGTCAATGAGTCTTTATTATAAAAGCTGAAATAGGTAGGTTTATAGAGATAGTGATTTAATTCTTGCTGCAACACTTCTCGGTTGATTGAATCGATATCCATGTCGAGCTCAGACAGGTTCCGCATGATCCGGTTCGTCTCGAACCACTTTTTATCGGTTCGGGATAACTGAAATGAAGACAGGTCAAACACGACCTGCGTTTTATAAAATTTGCTGCGACTAAGGGTTTCCGCCTGTGAATTTTTCTGACCCGCCATTTCGCGTTCATTGCTGTTGCCTTCTGAATAATTATAACCGTTGAACAACTCAAATTTTATATAGCGTTCATCGAGGATGGTTGACATTCTTCCTGAATCAGCCACCGTGACCTCCTTGTTTCCATCATTTTTCCGATGATCGTAAACAATGATATCTTTCAGGGTAATGCCGTCAGGAAACTTTTTGTTGACTTTGATACTGATGTCGGGAAGTCCATAATAAAAAGCGCCTTCCTTCAAATCGAGGGCCGGCTTTTTTTGTTTGATGTCATACAACAGGCTGTAGGCTTCCAGCGCTGCTTTCGGTACCAGGTTATTGTTGATATAAAAAGCGATTCCCGTGAGGACCACCACGAAAAAGAAAATGGGTAGTAAAATTCTGACAAGTGAAATGCCCGCGGCTTTTATGGCCGTTAATTCAAAATGCTCCCCCAGGTTACCGAATGTGATGAGAGCCGAAAGTAAAACGGCCAAAGGCATGGCTACCGGAGTCATGAAAATGGCGAAGTAAAACAGCAGCTGACTCAAAACTTCCCATCCAAGATCTTTTCCTATGATGTCATCAAAATACTTAAGCATATGCTGGGTAAGTAAAATGAAAACAACCACAAGGAAGGTCATAACAAAAGGACCTGTAAATGAATTTAAGATGAACTTATCAATTTTTTTCATCAATACCGGCTGGCGTTTACGGACAAAAGTAGTCAAAAATGGGACCAAAGGTTAGCATTAACTGCCTTACCGAAACAATAGCGACGGAATAACAAGGAAATATTTAGGAAATATTTTGTGTAAAAGCTCTGAGAAAAATCTATTGCGTAAGATCGACTTTTCACACTTCTCTTATGGAAATTGAAAAACCGATTCGGATTGGAGATAAAGGCGAAGCAATCGTTCGCACAGAATAGGTAAACATTTGTCGGCAGTTGACCCCTTGAACTAAGTTCCAGAAAATTGACGGCTCAGGCAGGCCAGTTTATAACTGCTACCCTCCCACGGTTTTCCGGAGTGAATCAATGAGGCTATTCCACAATGAGGTAACTTCTTTGATGTCTTCGAAATCTGAATAGTCAATAACTTTAAGAAAAACGGTTTGCGTCAGATCGTTAAAATCCAGTCGAAGTTCAAAATAAGAGGGATCTTTTTCCTGTTCTTTCGTTTCCGGAACAAACTCAAACCGGACAAAATGGTTCGTGCGATGGGCAGCGAGCTTGGCTTTATGCTCTTCATTATCCCAGAAAAAAGTAAAAACCTTGCTCTCGTTGTTGATTTTTACATCGTCCGCGAACCATTCCGAAAGTCCGGAGGTGCTCTGAAGATAAGGGTAAAGCATTTTGACCGAAGCATGGATCTCATAATCCGCAGTGAATAATTTTCGCTTAGATGTCATTTGCATGGTCCCCATAATTCCGCCTCTTTCGCTTAATTTATGTAATTTATCTGAATGAAAAAATTAAGCTGATTAAATAACCTCTGGTGTAGCTTTTGTTTCCACTAACAAATGAGCCCGGATATTTAAACCACTGAAAAGGTTGGGAGCATCAGCGACAGGGCCATCGGGAATGGGAAGATTTAAAAATGACTGACTGCTTTATTTTTACCGGCAACTTTGTAAGTTTGCGCCTCTAAAACCGAAGAAGGGCAAAGCTCAGGTGGTGAGAGCATTGGATTCTTATCCGCCCAGCCGGCGGACGGGGGTTCAACTCAGATTAGTTGAAGTAAATTTTGTTTCCGTATTATTGGCGCGGTAGCTCAGGTGGTGAGAGCATTGGATTCTTATCCGCC
>JBDSIM010000327.1:0-12511 GCA_039917935.1 Cyclobacteriaceae bacterium
CACATTATCCGTTTTTTCCTGTTTGTATTCGCCAATTTTCAGTTTCGCCAACGCTTTTTCCGGCTCAGATTTAAAGAACTGCTTTTCATCTTCGAAAAATGATTTCAATAAACTCAATTCCTTTTCCACTCCCCTCCGGCACATAATCAATCTGAAAGCTTTCGCGATCCGTTCATCAGATGAAAATTCATCCAGCATCAGCCGTTGCGCCAACACACGGGATGCTTCCAATACCATTGGATCGTTCATCATGATCAGTGCCTGCAACGGGGTGTTTGTACTGATTCGCCGCACCTCGCATTGATCGCGATTGCTGGCATCAAATATCAGCATATTAGGAGGAGGTACTGTACGTTTAATAAAATTGTACAGACCTCTTCTGTACAATTCATTCCCATGATCCTGGACATAATTGCCGAGTATACTCATCAAACCACCAGTCGAAGCGGACCCTTCCCAGATACCATCGGGCTGATAGGGTTTTACGCTTGGGCCGCCGATTTCTTTCACCAGTAATCCGCTGCTGGCGAGTACATGATCTTTTATCAACTCTGAGGATAAGCGCAACCGGGGGGCATGTGACAAATATTTATTTTCCGGATCAATGGCTAATTTTCTTTTCGTCACTTCAGTCGATTGCTGATACGTAGATGACAAGACGATCTGCTTGATCAACCGTTTAATATCCCAACCCTGCGAAACAAAATCAACGGCCAGCCAATCCAGCAATTCAGGATGCGAAGGCAATTCACCCTGCATTCCAAAATCTCCGGAAGTTTTTACAATTCCTCTTCCAAAAAACTCCTGCCAGATCCGATTGACAAAAACCCGTGATGTAA
The DNA here is from genome assembly GCA_039917935.1 of Cyclobacteriaceae bacterium. Lineage (GTDB taxonomy): Bacteria > Bacteroidota > Bacteroidia > Cytophagales > Cyclobacteriaceae > Chryseosolibacter. The sequence goes on from JBDSIM010000327.1 coordinate 840, forward strand.
CCGGATGGTTCTTATCTGTGAGCCATTGCGCCAGTCCAAGCCGGTTTTTAGGAAGGCGCGTCGTATCATACGGGTAGATTGTTTCAGGAACCTGAAACCCAACTTCTTCACCCCGGGCATCATATGCCCCCCTCACCAACAAGAATGTGGGCCGAATGGCTGAACTGTCCTTCATTACCATAACAGGAACCGGTTCTTTGTCCTTTTTATTGATGAAGGTGAGGATATTCTTAACATCATCGCTGGTGATCAACATTTTTGGAGGGTCGGCGAGTGAGGCTAACGCAATGGTGCCAACAAGTCCCTTTTCATTTACCTGGTTGAAAAAAGCGAAGGTGCCATAGTATTCCTTCTGGGATATGGGATCGTATTTGTGGTCATGGCATTTTGCGCATTCCAGTGTCAGCGCGAGAAATGCTTTTCCGAAAGTATTGGTCCTGTCTGTGACATATTCAATCCTGTATTCTTCATCAATCACACCACCTTCCTGTGTAATCTTATGATTGCGATTAAAACCTGTAGCCAGAATCATTTCCTTTGAGGGATTGGGCAGCAAGTCACCCGCCAATTGCCAGGTAAGAAATTTATCGTAAGGGTAATTTTTGTTGAAGGCATGAATCACCCAATCTCTCCAGGGCCACATCGTGCGATAACCATCATCCTGATAGCCATGGGAGTCGGCATAGCGGGCAACATCCAGCCAGGAGAGGGCCATCTTTTCTCCATAATGCGGACTGTTCAACAAAGAATCAACAATTTTTTCATAAGCATCAGGGGCATTGTCTTTCAGAAAACTTTCCTGTAAAGATAAAGAGGGTGGGAGCCCGGTGATGTCGAAGCTTACACGTTTCAAAAGTCGTTCCTTGTCAGACTGGTCATTGGGTTCAAGATTTTGTTCTTCCATTTTAGCCAGTACAAAACCATCAATCTCATTGGAGACCCATTCATCGTCGATAGAAGGTGGTTCATGACTTTGCGGAGGGATGAAAGCCCAATGCTTTTGATATTTTGCCCCCTGGTCGATCCATTTTTTGATTAACTTTTTCTCATGGTCCGTTAACGTGAGATTTGAAGTGGCGGGTGGCATCACTTGTGCGGTATCTTCATCAGTGATGCGTGTGTATAAATCAGATTCTTCAGATTTGCCTCGGACAATGACATGCTGTTCCGGATTATCTTTTAAAGCCTGATAAAGTCCTGCTTCGGTATCCAGCCTCAATTCTGATTTCCGCTGGTTGGCATCGGGCCCATGGCACTTAAAACACCGGTCCGATAAAATCGGACGGATGTGAAAATTGAAATCCACAACATCCGGTATTTTTTCCGCAGTAATTGAGGGCAATGAATCTCCTTTAGAAAAAACCATTGCCACTATGACGGTGAATAATCCAATAGCGAGAAAATACCAATATTTAGCGATAAATGCCATAATCGACTTGAACGTAGTTTAAGTTAAAAAATATTAGCCAGATGAAGGTATTGATCGATGACATGATACTATAATCCTTTTTTTGTGATCGATTTTTGTTCTCGCAAGGTTTGAGCATAAACTTGTCTATACAAGGTATAAAAACCATGTTCATGATACAAAGAAATTAACCAAAAGAGTGATGAGTGTAAATTTTCTATCCATTCTCCGTATTTGCAATGGAACATTAAACAATTTGATGTTTCTAAAATAAAATAAGGTAAAGGTCTTTCCTTGCTATGGTGTTTAAAATTGTTTAATGCTAAAACTACACGGCGTTGTATTGCTCGCGGACGGCAGAAGAATACTGATCCATCCATCTTTGGTTTTTGATTGGGCAGCCGTTCCGTTAATCAAAACCTCGACTGTTTTACCCACATGGTTTTTGTCGAACCGCACAGATAATTTTTGTGACGATTTCCCTGAGTATTCCCCTTTTATTTCATTTTGTTCCATTTTATAAGTTACGCTCGCACCACCCCAGGATAATGTTTGTCCAAAACCAGCATTCCAGAATTCTTCCGGAGCGGTTGGCCCAATAAACAATGTTCCGTCGAGCCCATGTTCTACACCCAACAGGAAGCGCTGTATGATTCTTATCAGGTTAGCTGGGTATTCGTTGTATTTTTTTGCACCATACCCACCTTTGTCATTGTAGCGTTCCCGCCAGTAATAACCGGTACTCCGTCCTTCCTTGCAAACCGCCCGAATAGTTTCAACCAGTCCTTTTCCATCGTTCATATTTGCCCGGGCCCGGGCTTCCAGGTACCAGACACGCCCCATGGCAGCCAGATCCTGATTATCAGCGTAAGTGGTTTCCCATTTTTCGTATGTCTCTGGCCTTGTTGCTATACCAGTAGGCATTCCGTTGTAATAGAAGTGTTTTTCATCTTTTAACCTGGGCCAAAGGGCAGCTTGTTGTCTTTCTGTGGCCATCCCTGTGGCAATAGCACTCCAGTCGACATCTGTTAACCCATGATGCGCGATGATACCCCGTTGAGGATGTATATATTCAGCAAAATGGTCCTGAACCCAAAATATTTTTCTGAAATTGCGTTGAACCAGTTTTGCCAGGCTTTGATATTTTTTAGCTGCCTGATTATTCCCGACAATATTATTTAGACTTGCTACCCGATCAAATGCTTCGGCCGCATGGCATTGTGATACACCGTCATACTCCAACCGGGTTGGCCTTTCCACATAATAGCCGGCCCCTGAAACGGCGCCTTCAGCGGTGACCATTGATGCCAGGTAATCTGCCGTCAGGTTAACCGAGGGTAATTGTTGAGAGAGCCATTGTAAATCCTGGGTGAACCGGAAAATCACATCAGCATTTTGAATGTATGTTGTACCTGCCAATGCCCGTAGCGGATCGCCCGGCACCCAATGCCGGTAGAGTCCTCCGTTGAGGTCAACAAGGGATTGAAAGCCCGGTGGTCCGATATTTTTTCCAGCCTGGGAAGGAAGAATTGCTATCGGTAATTCTCCCTTTGTCTTTTGAAATCCCTTTACATAATCCCAGTTCGCTTTTACAACATCGACCTGGCCTAACCAGAGAAGTGCATCACTCATCTGGTGCCCATCCAATGAAGGATATGTATTGCCATAACCAAAGTCAACGCCATCTGCACACACTGAGAAATATCCAAAAAATATTTTCGGATTGACCGCTGCCAATACATTTTGCTTAGAAGCTTTTTCATACGCCTCCATTATCAACTGATCCGGAATATCCAGTGAATTGTCAATTCTCTGTGAAAAAGCAATTTGAAAGGAAAGAAAAACATAACTGCTAAATAAAGCGATTTTAAGAGTAACCATAGATGTGTATTAACGAAATTATCGTGAAACCATTTCTGTACAATGTGGGTCCAATTCTGTACAATAGAATTAACCAATCCCGAAGCGAACAATTGCATGCTTAGCCCGTATCCGAAATTTATCTTAATGTTGACGCTAACATAAAAAAAGGTGCTGCTAAGTAGATTAGCAGCACCTTTTACAAATAATAAAAGAAACTATTGAATAACCAGGAGATGAGCATATTGGTCTCCAATCCTGTACTCAAAAGTAACGGAAGCACCAGGAATGACACTCGACATCTTCACCATACCGTAATACACATCATCTGCATCGGGTCCGTTTACCACCTTAAAGATATAAACACCTTCCCCAGCAATAGGATCAGCTGACGTTGTCTTTACCCCAGCATTAAAAGCAGCTATGGCATTGGTTGTATTGTTGGCGGTATACATAGCGAGCGTCGAAGGAACAAATTCAATGGATTTTCCTGCCGCAAGCCATGCTGAACCGCCTTTAAGGTTAAGTGAACCAGAAACAGCGATCATAGCATTGGGGTCATTTTCAGCGACAGCGGCATTCGTCTGGAGATTCCTACCTGCTGCGGCGCCACCAAGTGTTACCGAACCTGCCTTCTTAAAATAGAAATAAGGATCAATGACAACGGTAGTCCTGAGTACCTCATCCGTAAACCCTCCTGATGTGGCGGAGAATGAATAGTACATGGTATCCTTGCCAACAGCAAAGTCGTTGCCTGAAATTGGAACAAGGAAAGGCTGCGTACCGGTAAAGGGTGAGCCTGTAACAGCAACCCATGTTCCATTTTTACCATTTTTCATTCTGGCAATCATTTGGCCGCTATAAGCAGCTAGCTTTGGAGCAACATTTACTGTGAAGTAAGCTGTTTCTGATGTGCGGGCAACATCGATCTCCTTGGTGCCGACTTTTGGTTTTGAAACCGTTGTTGCGGGAACCATGTCTACTCTAACCTTAGCATAATCAGTTGCGCCATTAAAGACAACGGTAACATATTCAGTAGCTGCCGCTAGTTTAGCCTCCGATCTGGTATAAGTAACACTTGCTTTTAAATCCGCTCCAACCGTAACTTGTTTCTGTGTTCCTGCCATGGGAAGTAATTGCTTTGTGGTACCACCTGATGGAGGAATCTGTAGTTGCAGCAATTCTATGTCCATCACATCGCCAGCCTTTGCTGTAGCAAAAGTAGCGGTAACGGTGAATTCATTATCCAGCGTACTTATTCCGGGTGTAGAAGTACTTGAAATACCCGTCAGAATAGCTTTACCATTGGCATCTTTCGGAATCTCAAAATAGGCCTGGTCTGTACAACCAACGAATAAACAACCCGCACATATTAAAAATATAATATTTTTCATTTTCATTTTTTTATCAGTTAATTAAACCATCTATTGGCCAACTTGTCTAGGTGACCAACCAGCGTTCTGCAAGGCTTGCCTGTTATTATCAATCTCAGTTGCCGAAATCGGAGACAACAAATGTTTCACGCTAAACTCGAAATTGAAATTTTTAGGCTGATGCCCCACAAAATCCTCAATACCAGAGAAGGAACCGCTACCATCAATAAGCGCTTTGCGTGTGCGCCTCATATCCCAGAGCATTTTGTTTTCAAATATCAACTCATAAGCACGTTCACTCATGATGTCCTGGAGCGTTAGACCGCCGGCTGTAAAAGTAGGCATTAAAGCCCTGCTCCTTACCTCATTGATACCTTTCACTACATCGGCATCCGAAACAGCCGCTCCTCCTAATTGTCGTAAAGACCAGTTTACTTCTGATTGCATGAGCAGAACATCGGCGTACCGGTATAAATTAAAGTTCAGGCCTGACAGACCAGTAACCTTAATGGCGCTCTTGTCATAATATTTATATAAAAAAGGCACGGGAAATTTAGCGGCAGGTCCCTCATTCAAGTCATATTTGGTAGACTTCGTATCATTGTAGTAAAAATACACCCTGTCCTGAATACGTTTATCTACCGGATTAAATGAACTGCTATAAGCCACACTTGGAACGGTTGTACCGTTTTCATCGTTAAGAGCGGTCTGACTTGCCAGCGGCAGGGTAGTATTAATAACCCCATTGTTGGTTGTACCTGCCAAATACTGGATTTGAAAGATAGCACCACCTTTATTATTCATCGCGGGATTGTTAAGGTCACCAAAATCCCCAATTGGATAAGCACCATACAGGAAATCAAGTTGCTCCTTGGATTTCTGAAGGAGTTCCTTTGAACTGCTCGTGTTAACAGGGTAACCTGTCATGCTCCACAAGCCGTCTGCAGCCCACCGGGTCGTAGTATCAGAAGAAGCATTCACCTCCTGGTAAGGATAACCTGCCATCGTTAAATACACATCAGCAAGAATCACTCTTGAAATGTGTTTGGTGACGCGGCCATCGCCTGATCTCGCATCAACAAGATTACTTTCATTGACGGCAAACTCAAGATCCGGAACAATAATTTTGTCATAGATCGTCTTCAGTGAAGAACGTGGTTGTGCAGCCTTCGCAACATCTGTAAGCACGGATGTGTTATAAACCACATCACCATAATGACGGACAAGGCAGAAATAATAAAACGCGCGGAGTGTACGAACCTCTCCAAGGTATTTTGATTTATCAGCCGCTGTCATTCCGGTTACACCAGGAATCATTTTTATGGCAAGGTTACAATCACTGACGCCGCGATACCAGTTGTTCCATGGGAAAACAAAGAACTCACTGTCACCACTATTTACGTCGGTTTCGAACTTCCAGAGCTCCGATGCCTGATATTGTGAATAAGCTTTACCTGTGGCATATTCCATTGCTCCAACAAGGTTACCGCCCCACCACACTGCACCACTCGTCCAGGGTGGTAAAGCCCTGTACGCACCAGTAGCCAGCGCAACACCGCCTGGAACACTGGTAATCTGGGATTTATCTGTAAGCGATCCTGTAGGTACTTCCTCCAGGAACTTGTCGCAGGATACAAGGGTAATTGCAACTGCGAACACTGTTAATATTATATATTTCATCTCTTTATAGATTATTGATTAAAAAATAACACTCACACCAAAAGTGTATGTCGTAGGACGTGGATACATAAAGAAGTCCATTCCTGGAGTGATTGAGTCGTTCATGTTATCTCTGTCGCTTCCCTCAGGATCGTACCCGGAATATTTGGTGACCACAAAGAAATTCTTCAGAGTCGTATAAACCCTTAATCTGTCAATACCTCCCAGCATCGATTTTGGAATGGTATAACCTAGAGTGGCACCTTCACCTCTGATAAACGAACAATCTTCAATCCAATGTGTATCAGGGTAAGTTTGATAATAAGCGCCACCGTTACCAGGGCGAACCTGGCCGATCATGGTGTTCTGGTGATCCGGACGCCATGCATTCAGGATCGAATTCTTTCCATTCGCCATGGCCTGGCGGTCTTCAGATGAGTGATTTGTTCTGTTCTCCTTTTTAGCACCGTAAGAAAACCTGATATCAAGGTTAAAGTCAAAGTTTCTGTAATAAACATCGTTGTTGATATTCATATCCCATTTTGGAAAGGCACTGCCAAGCACATCGCCGTCGGCAACAAAACTGATCAAACCATCGCCGTTTTTATCAAGGTACTTTACATCACCCGGAACAAAACCATAACGGGCTGCCTCGGAGGCTTCATCTGTCCCAAATGTTCCAAGACGGGTAAGTCCAAAGAATGTGGCTACTGATTCACCTTCTCTTAATATCGTGTTTGCTCCACCTACCCAGTAATTGCGGAGAATATCAGCACCGGTCGGCCCCAGTTTAACAATTTTGTTCTTGTTTGCAGCGAAAACCAGGTCCGTTGACCAGCTGAAACTTTCGCGGCTTACATTTCGGGAACGAAGGGTCAGCTCAACTCCTTTGTTTTCAATGGTACCGTAATTCAATCTTACACTACCAGTTGTAGTGGATTGTGGAAGGGGCACATCAAGAAGCATGTCTTCCGTAAGCTTATTGTACAAGTCAACTGACACGGTAAATCGGTCTTGTAATAAACCGAGATCAATACCAGCATTGTACTGGGTGGTCTTTTCCCATTTAAGATCCGGATTACCTACTGAACTCGGCCACAGACCTGGTTGCACAACTCCGCCTAACGCCACATTACCTGAACCGATGAATGTCTGCGTTACATAGCTACCAATTTCCTGGTTACCCGTCTGGCCTACACTTAAACGAACTTTCAGATCGGATACGGAACTGATGCCTTTAATGAATTCTTCTTCTGACATCCTCCATGCAACAGATGCTGACGGGAAGAATCCGTATTTAGAATTTTCTCCGAATTTTGAAGAACCATCAATACGGCCTGTTACTGTCAGGAGGTATTTATCTTTAAAGCTATAGTTCGCCCGGGCAAAATAAGAGTTCAATGAGTTCTGGCCATCTCCGCTTGATGGAACAGGCCTGCTATGCGTACCAATACCTATGTTATGCCATTGGTAGTAGTCGTCAAAGAAGAACTGATTAAACGTATTGAGATTTTCAAAAACATATCTTGACCATGATAAACCTAACAGGCCGGTAACTGAATGGTCTCCAAAGGTCTTGTTATAATTGAAGTAGTTTTCGTTCTGCCAGTAAAAAGTATTAGAAACATTTATGTTGGCATTTCCTTGTGATCCCGTTGCAATACCTCTCGATGCATAATTATTGAACTTAGAAAAATTGCCGTCCACTGCAAAGTTTGACTTAAAGCTGAGGTCGGGAGTAATTTTGAAATTCAATGTAATGTCGCCCGTGAACTGTGTCCGGTCGATAAAGGTTTCAACCTGATCACTTATATGGACCGGTGATTTCGGAGTTTCCCCGGCAGGGAAGTCGGCGTTTCCGGCATACTGGCCTGCAAACGCACCATAAATTGCCGGATCATCGGGGTATTTAACCGGAAGAATCGAATAGGCTTCAACCGCTGCGCGTGCGATACCACCACTGAAGTAAGACACATCATTGGTGCGCTCCCTGTTTTTATTCACATAGAGGTTGGTGCTTACATCCAGCCATTTACTTACTTTAATATCACCGTTGATCTTACCGGAAAAACGTTTAAAATATGAGTTCAAGAGCAAACCGTCTTCAAGAGCGTATCCTAAAAATACACCAAACCGTGCATTTTCATTACCACCCCGGATATTTACCTGGTGGTTTGTTGAAGTGGAAGGTCGGAAAGTTAAAGATTCCCAGTTGGTATTAAACCTTGGTTTATAATAATTTCCATCCGCTCCAAGAAGGGGGACTGAATAACCACCTTCCGTAGTTTGCTCAAAAAGATGCGGCATTCCGGAATAGGTTTTCTGGCCAACTCCAATGGATGGTAATAGTGAGGCATCGAAAGACGCCGGCCAGTTTGGCGATGTGGCAAACTTCTTTACATTCATCCATGCCTGTTTGGTAACATACATCATTTGCTCTGCATCAAGCACGTAAAATTTCCTGTTCATTACGCCTCTCGTTACATAGCTGTTGTATTCAATCTGTGTTTTTCCAGGAATACCCCGTTTGGTTGTTATAATGATAACCCCGTTTGCTCCCCGTGCACCATAAATTGCGGTAGCTGATGCATCCTTGAGAACGTCCATAGATTGTATATCATTCGGATTTAGGATGCTCATTGCGTTGGCAACACCCACAATGCCATCCACCACAAAAAGGGGATCGTTACTGGAATTGATAGAGTTCGTACCACGGATACGGATCATTGGATTACCACCCGGAGCTCCGGTACGTTCGATAATTTTGACACCTGCAATCTTCCCGCCAATGGCCTGCCCAAGATTGAAAGCAGGCCGGTCGAGCAGTCTTTCATTTGATATGTTGGATACAGATCCGGTCAGATCCTTTTTTAACTGGGTACCATAACCTACCACAACAACTTCCTGAAGTGTCTTCGTATCAGCAGCCATGGAAACGTCTATTGTAGACCGGCCATTCAGCGCAACTTCCTGGGTTGCAAACCCGATGAAAGAAACTACAAGGATTGCGTTTTCATTGGCCACAAGCAGGGAATACTTCCCCTCACTATCGGTAGCCACTCCATTACTAGTACCTTTCTCAATTACGTTTACGCCGGGTATCGCCTGCCCACCATCATCTCTGATGTTCCCGGAAACCTGAAGGCCCTGAAACGTAAACAAAGGAGAAATCTCTTTCGTGGTCAGCGCATAAGTAGGCACTATGCTGCCGGAGGTAATCACAAGAGAGATCAGCGCAATTTTCATAAGAAATACGAACGTATTTCCACAAGTTTTTGGGTTATTGTTCATAGGGGGAAAATGTTTTTGTTTTGACTGTTGTGACAAGAACCTGGCGCTTGTGATGACGCGCAGGCGTGAGGGAGCAATAGTCCGCTTTTTTTTGATTGGGTAGTTAGTAACATTGTCTCATGAGTTAGGTTTTAGGATTATTAAATTGGAATCGTTTGCAAAAGGTAGTAATTTATTTTTCTAAATTTCAAAACATCACAGGAAATAAAAATTGTTAACTTTTTTTTGATTTCGGATTCAAAGTTTGGCGGGTTTGAACCACCCATTATTAATTTAGATCTAAAATATTTTACGAAATAACATGTATATACAAGTAAAATATTATATTTGATTGCTTCTGTTAATGAGCTTAATAGGAAGTCGTTCCGCTATGCTGGGCGATAAAAGGGATGATATTAACCACAAATCATGAAAATACCAAAACCCACCTGCCCCTCCTGTGTATTGGAAACCAAATACGATAGCGAATGAGATTTATAAATAAGGTCTTGAGATTCATAAATAAGGTCTGTGGATTCATTATTCCAGTATTGATTATGCTTTCCGTTTCCCAAGGTTTTCTATCCTGTGGCGAACAGAAGGCCTTATCTGATAAGCCATTATCAGGGGCGGAGATCAAACTGGAATTTAGCCGTGACTCCATATTTCGCAGGCCCAATATGGACGGGGACAACTGGCATACCACCTGGGGCGGCGACGGTAATCAATATGTGCTTCAATGCGATGGGCAGGGATACAATACGCGTCTGTGGCGCCTTACCGGCCCACCTTCGAATTTTAAATTTGAAGTGGTTGAAGAACATCCGGGCCCAAAAGAAAAACCGAGAGAAAGATATTACGGCTTCGGCATCCTGGGTGTAGGCCAATCTATCTATCATTATTATTCCACTCCCGACAAATGGTATACGGACCCGCCATGGAAGTTTATCGGCGCGAAGCTGATTTATTCTACCGACATGGGCAAAACATGGCATAACCAGAATGGAACTACGCCCGTTGTTTTTGAGGAAACAAGACAGCGAAGTAAAGAAAACATGACCTTTTTTAATGAACCCGGCGAATCTTTTTCCTTACTCACGATGCTTCAGATGGGAAAGGGATATGAGGATAATACGGATGGATATATATATGTGTATTCGCCTAACGGTCGCGAAGAAGGCACCATGAACCAGCTGGTGATGTACCGTGTAGAAAAAGAAAAAGTGCGGCAACGGAGTGCCTTCGAATATTTTGTTTCGCTTGGTAAAGATGGGAGCCCAACATGGTCAGCCAATATAGATGATCGCAAGCCCGTGCACGTATTCCCATCAGGATGGGTAAACAAACTAAAGCATCCCTACTCCTGGCACCCAAGTGTTGTATTCAATAAGGGCCTTGGTCTTTATATGATGTCCAACTGGGGAGTCGGTACAGATAGTACCGGCGAATGGTTTAAGAAACCTTCCTATCTGGGCATTTACACGTCATCCGAACCTTGGGGCCCGTGGAAACAAATTCATGAAGACACTGCATGGTTTCCGCCGGGTGGAGACCCGGAAGGGCAATGCTACCAGCCTCAGATCATGCCTGGATGGATAGCGCCTGATGGGAAATCTTTCTGGCTTGCCTACACACAATATCCGAAAGGGTATTATTTTCAAATACAACGTGTTGATATAGTTCCCGCCAATTAAAAAATTACGCTTGAAACACCTATTTATTATTATCACCCTGTGCTGTGTCGCCAGTGCACCAACAATTCAGGCTCAGGACCTACCCGAAATGATAAAAGTTACAGGAGGAACATTCATGATGGGTGATGAAAAAGGCATTGGCGAGCCTGATGAAAAACCGACGCGTAAAATAACCGTTGGTAATTTCACGCTATCCCGAACCGAAATAACGGTGGCACAGTGGCGGGCTTTCTGCGAGGCCACTAAACATCCAATGCCTCTTACACCGGAGTGGGGATGGAAAGAAGATCACCCCATAGTAAGTATAACCGGATTGGAAGCCGATGAATATTGTAAATGGCTCAGCCAGAAAACAGGGAAGAAGATCAGACTGCCAACTGAAGCTGAATGGGAATTCGCAGCACGAGG
>JBDSIM010000328.1:0-11435 GCA_039917935.1 Cyclobacteriaceae bacterium
AACCTACAGACTTTTCGTCAAACCATGCCCATTTTCGGCAATTATTGTCGCAGTCACTTAAATTTTCCCGTAAAGCATGGTCAGTAATATGAATTTGGCGTAAATTTAATGGTATCATTATAGATGCACTTAAATCGGATGAAATGTGTTACATTCATGTGCAAATAGGATTCTACTTAAATTACCTTTAACAATGACTATTTTAAGAAGCTGGAGAGAACAAAAGATCATGCTCAAAAGGAGATTCCCCGATCTGAATGATGAGGATTTTACCTTTGAAGAAGGAAATAAGGAGACCATGCTCAAGCGTTTGGAAGCTAAATTAAATAAGAGCAAGGCCGAACTGGAATCCCTGTTTGCAGAGCTTCAACTGTATTAATCACAGCCCTTTACTGTATTTCCTGCGTTACCTTCCTGCGTAACCGAAAAAACATTTCCCCGGCTTTTCTGCAAAAGGGCCTGTAAAACCGTTATATTTCTTACTCTTCGATACGTTTAACTAACCCACTTTTCTCATGAAAATGGCCGTGGCTTTGTTAGCGCTAGCGGGTGTAATCGTCGCTTGCGAAAAAAAAATTGCAGAAAATAAGCCTGCAGCTGAATCCGTTATACTTCCTATGGAAGTTTCCTACCCGAGTACTCCCGAAATAGGCAGCATGAAAAATGTCCAAACTGTCATGGAATGGAATAAACGATTCTCTGAAATGAATCTGGATGTCGGCGACCTTTTGGCAGACACCGTTACTATTCACTTCGCCGATGGACTTGAAATGCATGCTTCCCGGGATTCTACTATTGCTTTTGTCTCGGCATATGCGGCTGACATGGCCAGTATCAAAATCACCTATACTGCCGTCGTTCCTGTCAATATGATCGATCAAAAACATGAATGGGTTTTTTCATGGACAGACGAAACCTACAATCTTAAAAACGGAAAGGTTGAGCACAACTACCTGCATGAAGATTATCGCCTTGAAGGGGGTAAGATCCGGGAGGTGTTTCAGTATGCACGGAAAGTGCCAGCGCTTGCAGCGAAGTAAAGGCGAATAATTTTTAAAATGAAGCCCTGTTTATTTAGGGCTTTTTTCATTTATTAACGTTCCCAGTTTAAAGACAAGACTTCCCATGCGTACTTCGCTACTATTTCATAAACAATGAACACCTTAAAGATCATTGCTTTTTTAACGGTGGCTATTTACTGTGTTGCCATTGTGCTGCTCTACGCGATGCAGACTAAATTGATTTTCCATCCAGGCAAATTAGCCCAGGCTTATAAATTCAAAGCAGATTTTCGTGCGGAAGAAGTTTTTTTAGAGACACGTGATGGAGAACGGATCAATGCCTTGTTCTTTCCCGGTACACAAAAAGACGTTATTCTTTACTTCCATGGCAACGCTGGTGATCTGAGTGGCTGGCAATTCGTGGCTGAAGATTTTACTGTACTGGGGTATAATGTTATGATTATTGATTATCGCGGATATGGTAAAAGTTCCGGTGTTATTACTGAAAATGGATTATATATGGACGCCGTAGCCGGGTTTAACGGTTTGATAGCAAAGGGTTTTGAACCACAAAATATCATAGTATATGGAAGGTCAGTAGGATGCGGCATTGCTGTAGACCTAGCTTCACAACAAATTTGTAAAGGTTTAATTCTGGAGGCACCCTTTTCCTCCCTTCTCACACTCTCGAATGAGAAATTACCGCTTTTCTTTCCCTCGTTATTTATAAAATTCAGGTTTGATAATTTTCAGAAAATAAATAAGGTAAGATGTCCGGTCGCTTTTGTTCATGGTTCTGAGGATTCACTAATCCCCGTGAAACATACTGAAAAACTCTTCCATAAATTTAGCGGCAAAAAGACAAAAACCATCATTCCTGCTGCTTCCCACAATGACCTCAACCAATTTCCAGGCTATCATCAGTTTTTACGGAACACCTTGTTGCATTTTTATTGACGGATTTTTCATGATCATCGAACAAGCAGATTAAAACACCTGTAGTGTTAAGATCAAATAGTAGATACTGTATTTGCCGTTGAAAAAATTTTAAATCAGCAATTGCTTAAACTTTCCTATTTTAGTGACTTAAGATTCTAACAATTCTCTGAAACTATGAAAAAGCTGAAAAAGTCAAATAACCTTGCACTCATAACCGTCATAACAGTAACCTTTGTTAGCCTCTCCGTAATTTTCTCTCAGGCTCAGTCCCAGGTTAACGTGGGAGCAAAACCACCCAAGGGTGCTGCCGTATATTTCGATGGAAGCCGAAAGATGCTGGATGAAAAATGGACCTACTGGAAAGGGCCGCGCTTTGCAGGAGAGTTGCCCATTAAATGGACTATTGTTAAAGATCCTGTTGACCAGGGAACGGTTATGAATTCCAATGACCCTACTGCTGCCGGCGGGAAATATGGCAGCGCTGATATTGTTACTCAAAAAGAGTTCCGTGATTTCCGTGCACACGTAGAATTTCTGATCCAGTACGAAGGCGGAAACAGCGGAGTATATCTTCAGAACCGTTATGAGATCCAGGTGCTTGATGGCGATACAACCAGTCATGGCCTTGGTGCCCTTATCAATGAAACAAAGTCGCCTTACCATGCTTACAACGGTGTGGGTAAGTGGAATGCTTATGATATTCTTTTCAGAGCGGCAAGATTTAAAGACGGTAAGCTTACTGAAAAAGCCATGGCAACGGTGTATTTCAATGGAAAGAAGGTGCATAACAATCACCAGATCAGCCAGGTATGGGGAGGGCCAAATTCCGGAATTGACGGAGGCAACGATAAAGGAAAGGGCATTACCGACGTACCGGGCGGATTAAAATTGCAAGCGGAAGGTCACGACGTACTATTTAGAAATATCTGGATTAAAGACATGGAACTGAAAAAAGCGGATACTGATTTTTAGAACGCGTCGCGTGGCAACATCTGTTTTAATTGACGTTCATGAAACAGTTTGCCAACCCTTGGAAGTAAAGTAGTTTCGAAAGATCGACGTCACTTTTATCAGGATCAACATAACTTTATTACCGCATTTTCTTATTGGCTCTGATCATCTCTCCAAAACCCTGACCCGCACCCAGTGCAATCAGGGCCATGGTGATGATGCGTTTTGTTTCAGTATTCAGCGTTTTTGCACTTTGTATCCAGTTGTTAAAATAATTCTGATGACCCATTGGTAAGGTTTTGAAAAAATCATAAGCTCGGCCATCATCTTTCAGACATTGAATAAAATCGGTTGAAAATGTCGGTGCCCTTTTGTCGAGGTCAAGGCATACCTGTATCTTATCTCCTGCTTTCTTCCCAGTTCCTTTCCGGATGGCGGCATTCAAGGGTAGTATGAAATCTCCCTCCCCCATTGGAAGGAGGGCAGTTTTATCCAATTTATAATGATCAAGCTGCCCCTTCACCCTAAACGATTTCCGGCACCCTGGATTGAGTTCCTCCGCTTGTTTCTCATTAATGGCAATATAAGACCAGCCTGTTTTTTCTCCCAGTTTCCCAAACTTACGGATGGTGGTTGTAAAGGTAATCATGGCATAAATTAAATAAGACATCAGCAGTTCATGTTACTTTTTTGTCAAGGCCAATTCTTTCTTCATTATTTCAAACCCTTTTCTCGTCTCAACAGATGCCCGGCGTAAAACTTTTGTTATTGCAGGACTTGCCAGATTCTGCCCGTTTCTATGTAAAATTGCGGCCACCTGGATGGCTATCGATTCATCATAAAAGGAAAGGCTTTTAATAAGATTTGCCATGTCCCCTTTTGCTTTGGTAACGAGCTCTTTTGCATATTCCGATGCGCTGGTTGCCGAACCATTCCCATCGGCATCCACCCATACGGCACCACTGAGACCCATCACCTGCGGGTGCCAATCGATTGAAACTGGCTGAAACGGTTTGGCTATTGGCCAAAAGGGCATTTGGTCTCCTGGTCCCTCCGCTACGGCAGCCAGGAAAATATCATGTTTGGGCATGCTGATTTGCCAGGTGCTGTCCCATTTCGTCCCCGCGACATTTCCGTTTTGAATTTTTTGCTCCCCAATATTTTTTCCGTTAGCATACAAGGTTACCCTGTCTGCCTTTGTCCATCCAGGGCCCGACACTTTTACCCTTACTCTTAATTCTTCTGAAGAAGGAGCCAGTTCGCCAGGTCCATATTTATCGTTGACCGTGACCTCAGAGAGCAAACCTAAACTAACCATGACCTTGCCTTCCCGGAAATTCCTGACTGCCTCATCAATATCGATTTTTCCGGGGTCACTATCTTTACCGCGGATATACGTACGGGCCTGGCCTACAATAAAACGGCTCACATCATGCGAATCACTTGATCCCACCGGCGTGAGAAAATTTCCACTGTTGAGCAACCCAAACCAGTCGCGCGTCAATTCCATAATATCCGTCTGTTGCGATCCGGAGTTAATCACTTCCATGGCATTGGCAGGCAAAGTGGCGTTATCCAGTTGTATGCCTGCAGCGGACAAATGTTTCTGCGGGTCAAACGGACGAAAACCCATATGGATATCACGGGCATGGTTTAAAATGACTACCGATCCCGGTTGATTGGCGGCCAGGTTTTCGATTAGACTTTTCCAGTTTTCTACCCGGTGATCGGTCACAGGTTTGGCTGTTCTTGCAGGAAAAAGATTGAAATGACCGACCTTTGTCGTGATCTCGTTTCCGATGATGGAAGTAAAATACTTGTCCACACCGTTATCGATAGCAAAAGGTTTTAAGTCCACTAAAATATTGTGATCAGTACTGACAGCGAGCTCCAATCCCTCTCCTGCGATCGTTAGCACACGTTCACGAAGACTCGCATCTCCGTGCCCCGAATAAGTAAGCGTATGGATGTGGGTATCACTGCTTATCCAGCCCAAAGTAGAAAACTCGCGCTGGATAAAAAGTTTTTTATAGAAATATTCTCCCGCTTTTAAAGCCAGTTTTACAGAATCGACGCCGTATTCAAACCCACGGCCAGCGTAAATGGTATACTTTCCTGCGGGCAAACCCACCAGGATTTTTCCGCTACCGGTGTAAATAAATCCGGGCCGTGTTGCCACAAGCTCTTCAGCTGATGGGAGAACGGTCTGTAGTGTACCCTCACCGTTAGTAATGGTAATGCGGGCAGGAATGCTCTGATTTGTTTCTTTGTCGATAATTTCCAATTCTACAAAGGCTTCTGACAGGACCATGGCCAGTGGGCGATGGTCGAGTGAAAAAGGGCCCAGCAGGATATCATCCGAGGCGGAATCATTGGATTTGATTTCCAGTGTATTTTTATTCTTCAGCAATCCGGCTGGAATTTTCAGATACATCATGAGATCTTTTTCATCCGTGTGTAATGAGCCTAGAACACGGTTGTTTAGCACAACCTGCCAATTTAATTTCACATCATATTGTCGGAGTATCAGCGTTCGTTCGGATGAATTTTCCAGAGATGAGAAATGCAGCGTCATTTTTTTTTTCTGGGCGTGCAAAGGAAATTCCGACCACTCCCGAAGTTCACCGCTCCTCAAATGATGCCGGGTGGAATCCAATAGCTGGACTTGGCCGAAACCATACTGAAAAAAAAACAGGAGTATAAAGAGAGTTTGTGTTTTCAACGTTCCCATATTAGAAATCGAAAATGACGTGAAGGGGCCAGTTAGACCCCACGCTAAAATAAGATAATCTTTGTTGTTGTCCATGTCCTTATATCATCCCGTTTTGATGCCTGGCATTATAATAATTTTCGGTCGTTGGGCGCTTAAAAAAAATCCGTTCGTGTAGGAACAATTTTCTATGATGAATGGCTGGCAGACCTGGTCAAAATTACGCTCCATCTCAACGCTCTCCCATTCCCCGTATGTCAACTTACAGAGCGGGTATTAGCTTCAGGCTTTTCCTGCTGGCGGGTGAATAAATCGGCTCGTTTGAGCAGTGGGGACCAGCGAGTGATAGATGGGGGATTGTCATTATCCTCAAATATTATTGAAAAAAATGCGTAGCCGCTACGCCGAAGCATCCTTTAAATAAGCCAGATAAGAAATAATTTAATCTGTAACCGCCTGTCAAATCGACCTGATATATTTAGGAAATTTACTATGGGTTGTGTATAATTCTGGAGTGAATGGCCTTGTGAAAATAGTCTCAATAGGCAGATCATTTTGAGTGATGGACTGATTCACATTCAGGCAGCATTAACAGTAGGAATATTTTTAGAACTGTTTACGCAGTATCAGTCCACGTCTTTAGTTGTTTAAATTATATCTAACAAACGGATTCCGATGACAAAAAGAAGAGAATTTATCAAAAAAAGTATCATGGGAACGGCCGGAATTGCCATTGGTGGCATGGGCCTTAGCGCAAAATCCTACGCTTCAATCATAGGATCCAATGAACGCATTAACATCGCGGTTATTGGAATCAGGGGACAGGGTAAGACCCACATCGACAGGTGGTGTAATCTGAAAACCAGTAGAAATATAGTGTTGAAAACGCTGTGTGATACCGACGAAGAAAATTTTGCCCCTCAGGCTCAAACAGTGCTTGATAAAACAGGCACCAAAGTGGTAACGCAATGGGACATGCGCAAAGTTTTTGACGATAAAGAAATTGATGCGGTTTCATTTGCCGTGCCCAATCACTGGCATGCGCTGGGAACTATCTGGGCTTGCCAGGCAGGCAAACATGTTTATGTCGAGAAACCGGCGAGCCATAATATTTTTGAAGGAAGAAAGATGATTGAAGCTGCAAGGAAATACGATCGACGCGTTCAGGTCGGATTTCAAAACCGCTCCATTGAAAATGTAATAGCAGCGATGAAATTTCTTCACGAGGGAGGAATAGGGGAAGTATATATGGCCCGAGGGTTGTGTATAAAGCCGCGTGATTCGTTCGGCATCGCCAAAGACAGTACGCCTCCGGCTTCACTTCATTATGATATGTGGCTCGGCCCAGCACCTGCCCGCGAATACAATGAGAAAAAAGGACACTATAACTGGCATTGGTTCTGGGACACTGGTAATGGTGATACAGGAAATCAGGGGCCGCATCAATTTGATGTTGCCCGATGGGGGTTAAACAAAAATGAACATCCGGTGTCGGTTTTTTCTTCAGGAGGCATTTACGGATTTAAGCCCACAGAGTGCGCCCAGGAAACGCCCAGCACGCAAACTTCCGTATTCAAGTATAGTGATGGGAAAATGCTGGAGTTTGAAACGCGCGGCGGGTACTCCAATGGAGAATCCAGCTTTCAAAGCCGGATAGGAAATATGTTTTATGGCACAGACGGCTACCTGGAACTGGATGAAGACAACTGGAAGGCTTACCGCAAAAGGGAGAAGGAACCGTTTGCTTCTTCTAAATCAGTAGAGGGGGCGGCGAGTGATGATCCAATGACTCCTCCTGGCGGAACAGAACATTATGCAAATTTTATTGATGCTATTCGCTCCGGTAAAAATGAAACACTGCATTGCGACATAAATGAAGGATTTCATTCTTCGGTCCTACCTTTATTAGCCAATATTTCTTATCGGCTTGGACGCCAGCTCAAATTTAAAGGCAGTGACGAAAAATTTGTCAATGATCCTGAAGCTGATGCCATGTTGACGCGAAATTATCGGAAGCCATATGTGGTGCCAGGTAAAGTTTAGGTCCGGTGAAACTATCACTCTGTCGCAACTGACATTTTTGTAAATATTAAGAGGTCAACTTTGAAAACATGAAGCATAACCTGGTCGTTATTTTGTTTCCTTTCTTCCTGGGCGTAATTCTCAGCATCGCTTTTTCTGCCAGGGTAAACGCGCAATCCAAAGCCAAACGGTTTTCCATAGTTGAACGGAAGGCCGATAAGCGAGTGGACATTACCGTAGATGGCAAACCATTTACATCCTACATTTATCCGGATGTGTTGATGAAGCCGGTATTATACCCATTGAGAACGGTACAGGGAACACTCATAACGAGGGGATGGCCCATGGACCCGCGGCCGGGTGAGCGCGTCGATCATCCACATCATGTGGGCTCGTGGCTTAATTATGGAGATGTTAACGGTCTTGATTTCTGGAACAACTCTACTGATATCCCTGCCGAAAAGAAAAGCGGATTTGGTACGATTAAACATCGGAAGGTTACAAAAATGATGGCGGGAGATGATCAGGCAGAACTCGAAGTAACCCTGGATTGGAAGAAGCCTGACGGCTCTGATATATTGCGCGAGGATACAAAATTTGTGTTCAGCGGATCAGGAAACATGCTGACCCTTGAACGCATTACAAAACTTACTGCCTTAAAGGAAGATGTGTCTTTTAAAGATAACAAGGAAGGGGTTTTTGGTATCCGGCTCGCCCGCGAATTGGAGCACCCTTCTCAAAAACCGGAACTCTATACCGATGCCACTGGCAGAAGTACTGCGGTTGCAAAATTGAACAATGAAGGAGTAACGGGAAAATATCGAAGCAGCGAAGGTAAGGAAGGAGATGACGTTTGGGGAACGCGCGGAAAATGGGTTAATCTGAATGGCATGATTGGTAATGAACCGGTCTCTTTGGTCATCTTGGATCACCCTTCAAATGTCGGGTATCCCACTTACTGGCATGCACGGGGTTACGGTCTCTTTGCGGCAAATCCGCTCGGTCAAAAAGAATTCAGCAAGGGAAAGGATATTTTAAATTTTCAACTCCCTGCTGGAAAATCAGTCACCTTCCGGTACAAGGTACTCATTCATACGGGCAGCAACCTGACGGATGCCCAGGTCGCGCAGGAATTCGAGAAATTTTCTGCAAGCAAATAACCCATGCGTAAGTCTGTCCAAATTTTAGCGGGAGTCTCCAGTGTAGCGATAGCAAAAATAAGTAGCAATTCTTTAGCAGTGCCTTGAGATGAAATGATAACTCTGTTTTTTTGCCGGGATTAAAAATATTAAAAAATTATTTTCAAAAATCAGTATATGAAAAAGCCAACAAAGACAAGACGGGATTTCCTGAAGATCACAGCGGCTACCGGCGCGGCATTCACCATTCCGGTCTTTAACATTATCAGCAAACCAATCTTTTATGATGAGGTCATTGGTCACGGAAATTTCCGCTACAAAGTCCACAAAGCCTGGGGTAACCTCGATCCGGCGAAAACGCCCGTGAAAAATTGTCATGAAATGGTCATCGACCGGCAGGGAAGGCTCATCATGATAACGGATGAAATTAAAAACAACATCATTATTTACGATCAGTCAGGTAAACTCATTACAACCTGGGGTAATGAGTTTCCGGGTGGACATGGGCTAACGCTTTTCGATGAAGGCGGACAAGAAGTGCTGTTTATTTCTGATCCTGAAACTGGAAGGGTTGTGAAAACGACACTGGACGGTAAGAAATTACTGGAGCTTCCAGACCCTTTGAAGACTGGTATTTATGAGAGTACATTAAAATATAAACCCACCGAGACCGCAATAGCACCTAATGGCGACATCTATGTTGCTGATGGATATGGCTCACAATTTATCCTGCAATTCTCACCCAAGGGGGATTTTATCCGCAAGTTTGGTGGACCAGGAGAAGGAGATGCTAATTTCAGTACAGCACACGGTGTGTGCATTGACCATCGCGACAAAAATAAAATAACATTACTTTGCACTTCCCGCGCCCATAATTCATTCAAACGTTTTACGCTGGATGGACAATATCTCTCCACGATTTTTATCCCAGGCGCTTTTGTTTGCAGACCCGTTATCGCTGATAAAAATATTTATGCAGGGGTCTGCTGGTCACGGTTGCGTTACCTGAATCAAACCCCAGACTCGGGATTTGTTACCATTCTTGATGAAAAAGATAAAGTGATATCAAACCCCGGGGGAACAAAACCGGAATATGTCAACGGCGTACTTCAACTGATGGTTCAGGAAAAACCAATTTTTAACCATTGTCACGATGTATGCATTGATGGTGATAAAAATATTTACGTTTGCCAATGGAATGCGAGCAAAACATATCCGATAAAACTGGAACGCATCTAAATGCTTTTTGAGAAAAATCAATTCATTTTTGATCATCCATTGAAGGCATGAGGAGATCTCTTTTTGTCTTTGTTAATTATTTGTATTTTTTCGGGTAATTGCATCGCATAACGTTCAGCATTATTTAAAAAAATTTTAGTTTTCGGAGTAATATTTTAAATCAATTATTTTCAATAAGGTGGCGAATAAAAAAGATGTCTTGCGTGTATTGGTGGTCGGTTGTGGAAATATGGGTACCTCACACGCAAAAGCGTATCATAACCTTGATGGTTTTGAAATTTGCGGGATTGTATCCACTGGAAAAAGCAAAGAAATATTGAATCAAAAACTCGGCGGTGGTTATGCCCTGTTCAGTGACTTTGACCTGGCTTTGGAAAAAACGGGCCCGGATGCGGTTTCCATTTCCACATATCCTGACACACATGAAAAATTCGCCATAAAGGCATTGGAAAAAGGATGCCATGTTTTTATTGAGAAACCACTGGCGGATTCCGTTGCCGGTGCTGAACGCGTGGTTGAGACCGCGAAAAGAACGGGCAAAAAACTGGTGGTAGGCTATATTCTCCGGCATCACCCATCATGGGAGCGTTTTATTGAGATTGCTCAAACCCTGGGTAAACCGTTGGTTATGCGGATGAACCTCAACCAGCAAAGCAGCCAGGCCATGTGGACACTGCACAGAAACCTGATGAAGAGCCTCAGCCCTATCGTTGACTGCGGCGTACACTACATTGATGTTATGTGCCAGATGGTAAGGTCAAGGCCTATTCAGGTCAGCGCGATAGGAGCGAAACTTACGAATGAAATTCCCGCTGACAACTACAATTATGGACAACTGCAAATCCGTTTTGAAGATGGGTCAGTTGGCTGGTATGAAGCTGGGTGGGGCCCGATGATGAGTGAAACGGCATTTTTTGTGAAGGATGTTATTGGCCCGAAGGGATCAGTTTCTATTGTGGCCAAGGAAGCTGGTGCTTCAGGGAAATCCGATTCTATTGAGTCACACAGCAAAGCAGAATCCCTGCGGGTGCATTATGCTGACCTGGATAAAGACGATAAATTCACCAGAGAAGATAGTTGGATCGATCTGAAAGATGAGCCGGATCATCAGGAGCTATGCAACCGTGAACAGCGTTATTTTCTCAAGGCAGTAAAGGAAGACATTGACCTGAAAGACCATATGCAGGATGCCGTTAACAGCCTTCGCATCGCTTTTGCCTGCGATCAATCCGTTAAAACCGGCCAGATAGTATCCCTGATATAAACAATGCTCGTTACCGATCACCCGATCACCCGATCACCCGATTACCGATTACCGATTACCGATTACCGATTACCGATTTACCGATTTACCCTACGGCCTTTCTCATTTTCTCAAGACCGGTTTTGGCGACTGACAAGGGGTCCTGTTTCCAATACTCCCTGTTAAATAAT
>JBDSIM010000329.1:0-8584 GCA_039917935.1 Cyclobacteriaceae bacterium
ATGCCGACACTACACAGAATGCTCCCTGGCATGCATGGGAGATCTCCTCCACATTCCAGTTTTTAACCAGGAATACTTTTACACCAAGTTTCTTGAGTTTGTTTAATGTGTCCCGGTCACTCTCCTGCCGAACCACGATGCAAACTTCGGCACCTTTGTCCAGCAAAGACTGAATCACTCTTCCACCGAGATTGCCCGTACCACCTGCTACCAATATTATCTTTTTCATTTTTTGCGCTTAATTTGCAGAAGCCAGATTCTAGAAATCGACTCCTTGCCTGTTCGTTGGCCTATAAACCATTTTTGTTGCCTTTTGTTATTGGCGCTTATAATAATGAGATGAATAATAACTCAATAAATGACCAGTTTCTTATCAGGTTCACACGAAACGACCCCGTCACCGTTGGCGGAGATGTGCATCTTAACTAACGCAATGATGATTATAGCGAATATTGAAGGCTATCTTCTACCTTTATTTTTTGGCGATGAATCAATACTGATTTATTTGTCGAATGAAAAATTAAGCGCTATTTTGTTTCTGCTGACCTAACGTTCGCTGAATGGCGAATCGATGTCGAAAAAAAGTACTCAATTTATTATGATTCGTCATACAGTTGTTTTTACATTAAAATTTCCCAAAGGTTCGCCGGAAGAAAAAAAGTTCCTGGATGCGGCTGGTAAACTGTCAGCGATACGCGGTGTCCGTAATTTTGAATGCCTGCGCCAAACCAGTAAGAAAAATGATTTCGAATATGGGCTGTCAATGGAGTTTGACACCACCAAGGCCTACCAAGAATACAATGAACATCCTGATCACACCAAATTTGTCCAGACATTCTGGGCTCAATACGTCGACAAATTTCTCGAGATAGATTACGAGCCGATGGAATAGTATTCATTTCTCGCCCCGAATGATCTCACTCTATTTTTCGCGCAACTTTCGTCTTTGCCTTGCCCTTCCGCAGGATAAATAAATGTTAGTTTTGCCTTTCACCGATACAGTAACAAAGCCCATCAGTTGCGATCACGTAAAAAACTTTCCAGGTAGTTTCGCCATGTCGTACGGTACTCCAGTCAGGAGTTTCCTTTTTCAAGCCATTTGCTTTTAGCTCTGCGAAGGCCCTTTCAACATTGTCCACCTCAAAGAAGCACCCATCCTGGCTTGGGTCACCTCCGTTCTCAGAAAGTCCAATTTGAATGCCATCTCTGTCGAGAACCGCCGATTTATGCGGTTCACTTTTTTTTGACAGGACTTGAAATCCCATTACTGTTTCATAAAAGGGAATGGAAGTTTCCAGTTCTTCCACAGGCAAATTCATTTTGTCTTTCTGGTAAGGCCAGGCATTTTTATATATTGCTTTAGCAGTTTCCATAAAATGTTTGTTTAATCTAAAATTGTTAAGCTACGACTGTCTAAGAATGCGGGATTAGGAGGTCTTAAAAATGTAATGCAGCGAAATATTAAGCCCGGCCATCTCCAAAAACTATTTCCGTGGCCTCCTCCGGTGTGTCCCCTAAAACAGACAGGGATTTCCTGCAGCGTTATCATTGAAGGCAGGCATACTGAATTGATGAGTGAAAGTTTACCATTTCTTTCGGGAGGGGATTAAGAGCATATGATTACCTCATAGGGTGGTGTCCGAATTTATTAGTTTCTGGACTCCAGATATGGAAATAAAGTTATTAGCCGGTTGGTACAATATTAATGAGTGTGTAATTAATACCATAATTATTTAAATATTTAATAAACGTCCATGGAATTTTTGTTGCGGATTAATAACTGGTTTAATTTTTCATCACCTGAAAATCTGCGACAGCTAGAACATCATCCCACTGAAATTTCAACACGCCTCCCTTTTTAGTCTCCACGATTTCAATGGTAAATTGTTCTTTAATATTATCAGTTTTTTTAACTGGGATAATGACTTGTGTAAAATCCTCTCTCCGGTCTGGGTCCGTCGGCCAGGT
Source organism: Cyclobacteriaceae bacterium (assembly GCA_039917935.1). Lineage (GTDB taxonomy): Bacteria > Bacteroidota > Bacteroidia > Cytophagales > Cyclobacteriaceae > Chryseosolibacter. The sequence continues at coordinate 1,969 of JBDSIM010000329.1, forward strand.
TTTGATATCCTGATTGAAGATTAGCGTCCACTCATTTTGCCGGGGGATGGTATAAAGGCTGCAGGTGCCTTTGGGAATGATCGATTTACCAATTTTAATGCTATTTGAAAGGAAGATTATTGTTGGTGAATTGGCCCCTGTTCTCCAAACAGAATCATATGGCACCACACCGCCGAATATTTTTCTTCCGCGTTTAAAAGGCCGTCCATAGGATAATTTAATTTCCATATTTTTGACGACCAATTCAATTTTTTCGGTTGGCGACGGTATTCCAATCCCTTTTGTTTTGGCCATTCGTTTCGCTACCTGGTCAACGTCTATCGGATCATGTTTGGTTACATAATAATTCCAGGGAGTACCGATCCCATCCGTACTTTTAATCCTTCCTTCAGCATCTACCATGAATTTGGTGTATTCTAAAAAGGGTCCTCCAAAAATAACGGTGTCTTTGTTTAAATAGTGAACACCTATAGGATACACGCCGATATTATGATTGATCATTTTTAGAGGTAATGAACGCTTGTTTGATTTAGCCAGAAGCAAACATTTCCACTCGATCAGTGAAATCAGGGGTACCCATCCACCCACAAAGTTCATGGTACTCGTAGGATGTTTGTAAATTTTCTCCGACGGGAATCCTTTTATAGAATTATAATACATGCAGGTATCGGCAATACAATTCATATTTAACCGGTACTAGAAAGAGCCTGACCGAGCCTTAAATGGAACAGAACTGTTGAAAGGGTCCATGGCCACTATATTAAATTCCCGTATGCTGCTGTCCGGATAAAAATGAATGCTGAAATCGCCGATGTAATCTTCGGGTACGCGTGTAAACGCTTTACCATAAAGGTGATTATTGATCATGGTATAGGTTTCGACCAGTACCGTATCAACACCCATCCGGCCTATAAATGATGCCGTATAGGGCTCGCTACCTTGAGCAGTTGCACTAAAATAAAAATGACAAAATGTTAAAAGCCACGCCATGAAGTAGTGTTTAATTTTCATAGGGTTGGAGATTTTAATTAACCTAAAGAGGCAAGGTTTTATATGCAGACTAGTAAAAAGCCAATCCATCGACTGGTATTTAAATATAATGATTAAACTACCATTAACACAATTGGCGAAACTTGAAAACAAGAGAGTAAATGAGATCCGCAACTGACGGTTTAATTTTGACTAACCTTTTTCAGATTTTCTTTGTCATGCCGGTCACCAGAAAAATTAAACCAATAATCGAAAATGTTAATCCATTTGCTGATATGAGTTAATTGATAGTCCTCCAATTCCAGGAATTCAGTGAGTGGGATGAAATGAGTGTCAAATTGAATGCCCGCCGGGTGCTCCAATCGGTTATGCCATCTTGTAAATAGGCAAAGGATAAAAAAACAAGACTTTAGTAGTGCAGATTTTCCATAGCCGCTTAAATCATATCTCGTTACGTTATGCGTTTTAGTCAATATCCAAAACCACTTTTAAATTCTCTCTAATTTTTTCACTCACGTAGCTGTCCACCTCTCCAACTTTCTTCAAAAGTCGTTTATTGTCGATTGCTCCTACCTGGTCAATCATTATGTCACAATCTTGCTTAAGTCCAAATTGTAATTTCTTTAAATGGATTCTCAATATTTCGGCGTCAGGTTTAACGGTGGTCGTGATAGGGCAAATAATAGTCGAAGGATGCTCTCGATTAACATAAACGAAGATAAAAAACTAGTAGCTTACTAAGCCGCTCTATTGCATTTAACCTTTTGTGGTGGCCCATTTGCCTTAATCTATCCCAAATGTCGTAAGCTTGTCATTGTCGATCAGAACAACAATGATCGGCCACTCTGCTGTCAATGCTGTCTTACCGTCTCGCTCGACTTTTATTTTCAAACTTGATTTTAATTTAGTCGACTTGAAAATAAATTTACCATCAATTGTTTTCAGCTTTATCTCGTAAGGTGTAGTCAGTCCCTTAGTCGTCCTGCTGTTTTGAAACATGTCAAACGTTCTTTGTTTTTCAGAGGTGACTGTGATTTTTATCTCACTTATGCTCACGTTTGCTGTGGTGAATGACAAAAGGATTACAGTTGTCAGAACGACAAGGATTGTTAAAGCTTTCTTTTGCATATAATTTCGGTTTTCTAGTTTTACTATTATTGTCAACATTCTCAACGGCGTCTCAGGTGATTGGCCACAACGCATTTGGGACGCGGGCCGGGAGGGCAAATGAAGGTGGTACGACTGAGCACCTGACTAGTCTGAAATTGTCCTTTTTTCTTCAAAAAAAAATAAAGATTTACACAATATCCCGCAATGGCACATACATTTTATTGGCTGGTGGCCTATCATCACCATTGTTTTTCAATTCTCTTCAATTTGTCCTCCTTGAAAATCAGAGTAAGCCGTTCAATTTGAATCTCGTCTTTGCTAAAGTCCATAAATTCGAAGAGGTTATGTCGGTTTAATTTTTCCTTTATCTGTTGTTTAGACAAGTCCGTGTCATTTATCAAATCTACGAGGGTATGCATGTCCCTTTCTGTGTCATCATAACTATCCCTCAAATATGTCAACGACACACCTTGATCAGTGACAGAGTAAACTCCTATCGCTGTCACGACAATTAACAACAACAAGGTAATCCAAAATCCAATTTTCCATTTGTTCATAAGTCTACCCTCCTTTAAGAAGCCTGCCGCCGACATTTCGATATACAACATCCATTATATACCTCTATTCCAAATCACTACATTTAACTAAAATAACATCGTTTTGCCTCTTTACCTATTGTTTATATTTTGTGTTTAACAAAGAATGGATTAATATTTTAAACTAACGACCTGTCAAGATACTCGGGTATTTCACCAATCCCAAAGATACGAATGCCTCATCCCGGCCGGATTCGCCTTTAAGCTTCTCCATTTCATCGCTTGATTCATTTAACTTGTCCGGTCCACTTCGTTACCCGGGATTGCTTCGGTCGCTATGCCGCGCTAAGACGTGACGGCGTTTTCGCAACGGCACAGAACGAAAGCTGTCCAGCGTCACAAATCATCTGTGGAACTTTTTAAAAGTTTCTTTTTTTATTCTCTACTGATTATGAACGGTCGGAAAATATTTCAACCATACCCATAAGAGTCCAATAATTAATACTTGAATAAGTAGGTCAATAAAAAGTGTTATAAAACCTAAACCAAAATATAAATAGGGAACGAGTTCTCCCAATTGGGTGTCATATTTGTACTTCGAAAGCACGTAAAAATCATGGATTCCTTTTCCAAAAAAGTAGAGGGTCAGAAAGTGAAAAGGTGTTAGTCTATACTTCATTGATCCTTGTCGGCAAAGTTGAATCTTAATTATTATTTTGTCTCTGTCCACGGAATCGTTAGCGAATGGCCTACAATGTTTCAATATGCACACGCATTATATATCGCTATTCAAAATCAAATTCTTAACAAAATACCATCGTTTTGCCTGTTTAACTACTGTTATATTTTGCGCATGACATAGAATAGATTAATTTATTTAAACTCGCCATCTGTCAAGAATACTCGGGTATTTCACCGATCCCGGAGCCAAGAATGCCAAGCCTCTCCTTTCATCGCTTAATTCATTTTACTTGCCCGGCGCACTTGTCTGGGGATTTGCTTCATCGCCATGTCGCGATAAGGCGTGACGGCGCTTCGCAATGACGCACGCAGGGTGGGTTTAACCGTAACAACAGATGCAACCATAATATCCCCGGCATTTTTACTGCATTTAATCTAATTTATTCGTCAAAAACCGCAAAAATGCTCGTATTTTGGCCGCGTAATCAGTCACTCATCCATGATCTTATTTTTTCGTACGAAAACCAACAAAATTTACGGTGTTGGTACGGCGCAGCATTTACAGTCAGTTGACATTCAGAAACTTAGGTGGCTTTTCGGGAATGCAAAACCGCTGGAGTCGCCCGCGCTAACCGGACTGTTTATCGGTCCCCGAAAGGAAATGATCACCCCCTGGAGCACCAACGCCGTGGAAATAACCCAAACCATGGGCATCCCGGGAATTAATCGCATTGAAGAATTTCAGGAAGTACCCAATGCCAGTGCTAAACACGACCGCATGCTTGAGTTTCTCTACAAGGGCCTTGATCAGGAAATCTTTACCATCTACCACCAACCTGAACCCATCGTCGAAGTAGCAGACATCGCGGCCTACAGCAAAAAAGAAGGACTCGCCCTGAACAGCGAAGAAATCGAATACCTGAAAAACGTTTCCAGACAACTGGCACGCCCACTCACTGACAGCGAAGTGTTCGGATTCTCTCAGGTAAACTCCGAACACTGCAGACATAAAATTTTCAACGGAACCTATGTCATCGACGGCGTTCAAAAAGATCTTACTTTGTTCCAACTTATCCGGGAAACCGCGAAAAGAAATCCCAACTTCCTCGTTTCCGCTTACAAAGACAACGTCGCTTTTATCAAAGGCCCGCGCATTGAACAGTTTGCTCCCCTTCGGCAGGATGTTCCCGATTATTTCGTCATTGAAGATTTTGACTCGGTCATTTCGCTGAAGGCGGAAACACACAACTTTCCCACCACCGTCGAGCCATTTAACGGTGCAGCTACTGGTTCAGGGGGCGAAATACGCGACAGACTGGCGGGCGGCAAAGGTTCATTACCCCTCGCCGGCACGGCTGTCTACATTACCTCCTATCCCCGGCTGGAAGGCGGGAGACCGTGGGAGAAAAAGTTTGCGGCGCGCAAGTGGTTGTACCAGTCACCGGAAGAGATCCTGATCAAAGCTTCCGACGGCGCCTCCGATTTTGGAAACAAGTTCGGTCAACCGCTGATCAACGGAAGCCTCCTTACATTTGAACACTTTGAAGGGGATAAAAAATACGGCTTCGATAAAGTCATCATGCTCGCCGGTGGTGTAGGATTTGGAAAACACAAAGACAGTCAGAAAGATCACCTGCAGGCAGGTGACAAAATTATTTTGCTCGGTGGCGATAACTATCGCATCGGTATGGGTGGGGGCGCCGTTTCATCCGTGGCCACAGGTGAATACGGAAACGCGATCGAATTAAACGCCATTCAAAGGTCCAATCCCGAAATGCAAAAACGCGTGATGAACGCCATCCGCGCCATGGTCGAAGCGAAGGAAAACCCCATCATCACCATTCATGATCACGGCGCAGGCGGACATCTGAACTGCCTCTCGGAACTACTGGAGGAAACCGGTGGGACTATCTCGCTGGACAAACTTCCCATCGGTGACCCTACCCTATCCGACAAAGAGATCATCAGCAATGAATCCCAGGAACGCATGGGACTTGGCATCAAAAAAGAAGATCTTGAAATATTACAACGCGTTTCCGAAAGAGAGCGCGCGCCTTTTTATGTCGTCGGCGAAGCTACCGGTGATCACAAACTGGAATTCAAAAGAACGGGGCAGCAACAAAAACCCATCGCGCTGGAGGTCAATCACCTTTTCGGATCCTCTCCTAAAACGATCATGCAGGATTCGAGTGAACCCACGCATTTCGCAGACCTTCAGTATGACCCATCAAAACTTCATCAGTATCTCGACCAGGTTTTACAGCTGGAATCCGTGGCCTGTAAAGATTGGCTTACGAATAAAGTCGACCGGTCCGTGAGCGGAAAAGTAGCTACGCAGCAAACCTGCGGTCCTATCCAGCTTCCATTGAATAATGTGGGCGTGATGGCCCTGGACTTTATGAGTCACAAAGGGGTCGCTACCGCCATCGGTCATGCGCCCGGAGTGGCCCTGATCGATCCCAATGCAGGAAGTAAAATAGCCATAGCCGAAGCGTTGACAAATTTGGTATGGGCTCCGCTAACCCATGGCTTAAGGGGCGTTTCCCTAAGTGCAAACTGGATGTGGCCTTGCAAAAACAAAGGAGAGGACGCGAGGCTGTACGAAGCTGTAAAGGCTGTAAGTGATTTCTCCATCGGATTAGGTATCAACGTCCCTACCGGGAAGGATTCGCTTTCCATGACCCAGAAGTATCCGGGTGGTGAAGTGGTGATGGCGCCCGGAACAGTCATTATTTCAGCCGTTGGTGAAGTCGAGGATATCACCAAAACCATTTCCCCCGTGCTGGCACCATTGCCAGGAACGAAACTTCTTTACCTCAACTTCTCGCAGGATACTTTCAAACTCGGCGGAAGCAGTCTTGCCCAGGTGCTCAACCTGTTGGGCAACGAGGTGCCTACTGTTAAAGATGACGCCTATTTCGGACGCGCATTTACTTCTGTGCAAAACCTCATCAAAAACAACCTGGTACTCGCCGGTCACGATATTTCCGAAGGCGGATTGATCACCGCCTTGCTTGAAATGACCTTCGCCATTCCTGACATCGGATTAGATATTAATGTCCAGCATTGGCAGGAAGATCTGATCCATATACTTTTTAATGAAAATCCGGGAGTAATCCTCCAGGTAAAAGATGATGGAAGGGTTACAGGTCAATTAGAAAAAGATCAGATAAACTTTGTCCTGCTCGGTGAAGTTACCCTTAAACGATCCTTACAAATTAAGGGAAAAGACGCGGGAGAAGTTTTTGATATTGATGCCTTACGGGATATGTGGTTCAAAACTTCTTATCTGCTCGACA
>JBDSIM010000330.1:0-12805 GCA_039917935.1 Cyclobacteriaceae bacterium
GGTAATCGGTAATCGGTAATCGGTAATCGGTAATCGGTAATCGGTAATCGGTGATCGGTGATCGGTGATCACACTGCCCCTACCCTTTCCAATACCAATAAAAAGGCAGCCCGCTTGCCATCAATCCTAATCCGATAAGGGCTTCGCGTGGTTTAGCCAACAATGTGATGATGATAAGGGCTATGCAAAAAAGAATAAATATACCGGGCACTACAGGATATCCCCATGCTTTATAGGGACGGGGTGCATCAGGCATTTTTATCCTTAAAATAAAAACACCGAGCGCTGTCGCACCATAAAAAATAAACGCGGCGAATATCAGCATATCCGTTAACTGATCGAAGCTACCGGAGAATACCAGCAGTGACGCCCAGACGGCCTGGATCAGAATGGCTTTTGATGGTGTGTTATATTTGGGATGAATGTAGGTAGCGGACTTGAAGAACATACCCTCCTTCGCCATCGCATAGTACAGCCGTGGCGGACCCAACAACGTAGTGTTGGCACAACCGAAAGTAGTGATCAGTATCAGTACCGCCATTCCCAGTGCACCGGGGTCGCCCATGAAGGAACGAACAACTTCAACGGCTACGATTCCATTTTGAGACTGGTTAACAGCAATAATTTCATTCATCGGCAGCACATACAGATAAGTGAAGTTGATGAAAATGTATACGACGAGAACAAACAGCACGCCCAACACCAGGGCTAGTGGAAGATTCCTATTTGGATTTTTTATTTCACCGCCAATGTAGCCGGTACTGGCCCATCCCTCATACGCCCAGAAGCTCGCGAGGAGGGCCGCGAAAATGCTTTCAATGAAAACGGGATCCCACCACGAATGTGAAACATAACCTGTTGCTGAAGTCTGTAAATTGGCCATGCTCCCTCCGCCGATCGACAATCCCATCACGATGATGAGAAAAATGCTGATGACAACAATGAACAAAACTGTTTTGCTCAAGCCTTCGCCGAATTTAAGTCCGACGTAGTTATTATAGGAGAGTCCGATGATCAGTAACACGGTTAATGCTTTCACCCCAAAATTATCGAAGGGTGTAAAGACACCGAAGACAGACAATTGTTCCCAGGTATCGGGCAACACCGGTAAGGTAATCAATGAATTGAATGAATGGGCAAACACATAGGAAATGGAGGCCGCTGCTGCGGATCGTATCACGGCAAACGAGGTCCATCCAAAAATAAAGGCAAAGAACTTGTTGTATATTTTACGGAAGTAAACATATTCACCTCCGGAGTCGGCAAGCATGCTGGCGATTTCCGCATTGCTCAGCGCACCACACAACGTGATGATGCCTGCCAGGGCCCAGCACAACAAGACCAGATCAGCCGATAATAATTCCGCCGACATAGGAGCGGCCTTCTTGTAAACCCCCGATCCGATCACCGAGCTCACGGTTAAAATAAAAGCTGAAAATAATCCCAACGACCGGATGAGGTGGCCTTGCGGCTTCTGCGTGTTTGTCATGCGGCTAAGATATTGAAATTCATCGAAGCACACTGCTGTCGTCCAAACGAGATCCTTCGTTCGGTCCCCCTGGTTTAGCCGTCATTTATCTCGTGGGTTAAATCCTTCCATGCCAGATTTAAATTTCGAATAAACCCTCTTTCCATTTGCGGCTTTTGCCCTTGATAAACCGCCCTCTTTTGATGGCCTCCGTTATTAATTCAACCGACTCATAATAAATAAGTTTCCAAAGGTTGTACCGCGCTGTGAAACCGAAGCACACCCCGTTCGTTATCGAACAGCATTGTTCATTCCAGTACAGCATTGGTAAGCAACAGGCATTTTCCAGCCTGTTTAAGACCCTTTTTCAGTGGCAGGGTCATTGTAGAATGGCTGGGAATGATAGAGGATGTCCGAAGAAATGTGCTTTCCTTCGGTAACCATTGCCCTTATCCCCTGACCTCATGTCTAAGAATTATCTGCTGACTTCCTTTCGCAACATCTCCACGAGAGCAGGATTCTCCTTCCTCAACGTAATGGGCCTCTCCATCGGCCTTGCCGCGAGTTTGCTCATCCTTCAATATGTAAAAGATGAACTGAGTTATGACGACTTCCATGTCAACGCCGGAAATATCTATCGGATACAATACGATTACTACCGCGATGGTGAACGCGTCTTTGAGTGTGCAACAGCTTTCAACAATGTCGGCACAAACCTCATCAAGGATTATGCGGATATCGAAAATGTTTGCCGCCTCTATCTCCGCTATGGTGGTGGCGTCGTTCGCTACGGCGAAATCAGCATGAAAGAGAACAATATTTTTAACGCTGATCAGAGCTTCTTTGAAATGTTTTCTCACCCCCGCCTGACCGGCGATCGCAACACTGCTTTAAAGGAACCCAATACCACGGTAGTGGAAGAAGAGACCGCTAAAAAATTCTTCGGTAATGAAAACCCAACGCTCAACTTCAAACTTTAAACTTTGAACAACTTCGAACTTTAAACTTTTCGCTTTCTACTTTTTACTTTCTACTTTATGCTTTATAGCTTCTTCAACATCGCCATCCGCAGTTTAATGAAGAACCGGGTGCATACATTCATCAATGTATTCGGGCTTGCCTTTGGGATTGCCTGTGTCTTTCTCATCATGCTTTATCTTCAGGGTGAGCTGAGTTATGACCGCTTCCATGCCAGGGCGGAAAACTTATATCGCATAACCTGGGCAGGTAACAACCCACAGACGCGCACGCCTCATCCCATGGCTCAGGCGTTGAAGAATGATTTTCCGGAGGTCATGAGCGCTGTAAGTATCACGCCACTTTTTGCGGCTGGTCTCACAAAAGAGACTCATTCGTTTAGAAATCCGGAAAGCGATACCCGGTATGATGAGAAAAATATCCTGGCGGTAGATACTACATTTTTTGATGTATTCTCTTTCGCCCTTGTGAAAGGAAATCCTAAAACAGTACTGAAACAGGTCAATGGCGTGCTGTTGTCTGAATCCATGGCGCGTAAATATTTTGGAGAGCAAGACCCCATCGGCAAGCACCTTGCCGTTGACGCCGAAGATTATTTAGTGGAGGTAGTGGGTGTTTTTAGGGATGTGCCGAAACATTCGCATGTTCATTTTGACTTTCTTGTCTCCTACCTGCGTGAAAAATCCTTCGATGCGAACAATCGTTTTTACTCCTGGGCTGACTTCGGACATTACAATTATATCCGGCTCACCGATGACGCTGATCCCAAAGCGCTTGAAAGCAAGTTGTTACCCTGGTTGAGAAAATACATTAGCGTGACGGATGAAGAATACCAGACTGTCGTAAATCAACAGTATGGATTTCATCTGCAGCCTGTCGTTGATATTCATTTGCAATCCCGACTGCGCTGGGAGTTAGAGCCTAACGGAAACATGGAATATGTATATCTCCTTTCCGCTGCCGCCTTGCTAACCCTCGTGATTGCGTGCGTGAATTTTATGAATCTTACTACCGCCAAATCCGCGGAGCGCGCAAAGGAAATCGGTGTCAGAAAAACACTGGGTGCACCAAGACGACAGCTGGCAATTCAATTTCTGTCTGAGTCTGTGATGATGTCTCTCATGGCTGTAATCATAGCGATCCTCATCATAGAGGCATCATTGCCATTTTTCAATAACATCACCGGTGTGTCCTTTGCCATTAATTACCGGCAAAACCTCCCTATCCTTTTTTTGATCGGCTTTTTTATTGGCTTACTATCAGGCATCTACCCTTCCTTATACCTGTCAGGAATTCAGCCACATATTATCCTGAAAGGAAAAATGATCAGAACACCCAGGGGCGCTGGCTTTCGAAAAGCGCTTATCGTATTTCAGTTTTCTATGTCCATGATCCTGATATGTTCCGCGATCATTATTTATCGGCAACTTGATTTTCTTACCAGCAAAAACCTCGGCTTCGGAAAAGAAGCTGTGCTGGTAATACCGATCAAGAATGAATCAGGAATGAATCGTTTCGAGGCATTGCAAAACGAGCTGCAGACCATTGATGGCGTGGTGTCTGTTTCAGCAAGTTCCAATATCCCAGGCATGCAATTCAATCAGCACCAGATTGCGGCACTCCAGTTTCCGGAAGACTATATTACTTCCTCCGAAGTTTTGGTGGACTACGATTTTTTCAACACGCTGGATATCCCCCTCCAGGAGGGCCGTACTTTTCTACGGGGCAGCCCCGCCGACTCCGGGTCGGCCTTCATCCTCAACGAAACGGCCGCCCGGCAGCTGAATATTGAAGGGACTGTAGTTGGCAAAGAAATATTCTGGAAGCAAAGAGAGAAAAACTCATCCCGTAGGGGCACGGTGATCGGTATTGTTAAAGATTTCCATTTCCAGTCTCTTCATGAGTCCATTAGTCCTTTGCTTTTTGTTTTGACACGTGAGGAATTTAACCATATCCTCATTAAACTCAATCCTGAAAACCTGCAGGATAAAATTTCGGACATTGAAAAGGTCTATAAACAATTTGAACCCGTGTATGGCTTTGAGTTTTCGTTCCTGGAAGATCAGCTTAACGCACAGTATGCCGCTGAGAAACGAACGGGCACCATACTGGGAACTTTCACGGTGATCGCGATCCTCATTGCCTCCTTTGGATTGTTTGGTATGTCTCTGCTCACCTTTCAACAAAAAATAAAAGAGTTAAGTGTGCGCAAGGTTCTCGGGGCTTCCACTGGCAGCATCCTGATCTTGCTTGTCGGTGACTTTACCAAACTCATTCTTTTAGCCGTCATATTGGCCACACCATTGGCGTGGTGGCTGATGAACGACTGGTTAAAGAACTTCAGCTACCAGATTGATATAAGCCCCGTCACTTTTATTGTGTCGGGCTTGTCTTTGATTTTTATATCGTGGCTTACGCTAAGTTATTTTACCGTGAGGGCAGCACAATTAAATCCGGCGGAGACGCTAAAAAATGAATAGGCATTCAGGCATTAGGCATTAAGTCATCGGTCGATAATCGATAGTCATTAGTCCATTGGGCTAATTGGTGATTGACTAACACAAGATTTTGCAATGGCCGGTCTACGTGCAATGGCTTGCGGGCGGAGGGGTTTGTTGAGCTTGATAAATTTGTTTCCCTCTCTTTCAGGAGAGGGCTGTACAAAAGAAGAAACCAAAGAGCAAGAGAAGATGGGTGAGGTATTAGGCATTAGCACAACCAACCCCGGAAGGGGTTAAAAAGAAAACTGATCATTTATGAAAAGGCTGCAGAAATAACAAAATATTAGCCAATAATTTACTTCTTGTAAGATCATATAAAATATTGACAATCAGACTTTTAATATTCATTAAATGAAGCTTTAATTTGATACAAAATTTTTTTTCCCTCCTTTTCGAGGAGGGGACCGTCCCAGCGCCTCAGCGCGGACAGGGGTGGTGGGTCGCTCTCAAAAACATAACCAACCCCCTTGTAACTATTTAACAAATTGAAAGTATACCACCATAATCCTGTATCATGCTTGCTAACTACTTCACCTCCATTCTCAGGTATATTTCTAAGAACAAGGCTTTTACTTTTATCAACACCTGGGTCTGGCCATCGGGATGATGGCGTGTATGCTGATCACACAGTTTGTGCTTCATGAATTCAGCTATGACAATTTCCATGTAAACAAGGACAGGATTTTCAGGCTGCAGTTGGACCGTTACGACAATGGGGAAATTTCAACTCAATGGGCAGCCGGTGCGATACGAGCGTCGCGTTCCCGATACCTCTTGGAAATGACAGCGACCTGCACGTTCAATTTACACGAAAGATGATCGAAAGCCACCATCTCTTCAGAGATGGAAGAAAGTCTCTCTCCAGCAGGAGAGGGATTTAGGGTGAGGTGAGAGCGGAAAGTGGATTTAAATATGCGCCCAATCGAAAGCCCCAATCTGTCATTGGCAGTGGAGGTTCGTACCGACCGCCTGCGCGAACGAAGGCTCCCGCCGGACGACAGCACATTGCCCAGGCGATCGGAAATCCCACTAAAACAACTCCTTGGCTATGCGAAAGATGGGATCCGATTTTCCCATGGAGTAGAAATGAAGCGTAGGCACCCCTTTGCTGATAAGCTCTTTGGATTGCTGGATCGCCCACTTGATACCCACCTCTTTTACTGCCTGGTTGTCCTTGCATTTTTCAACTTCATCGGCAAGGTCTTCCGGAATATCAATGTGAAAGGTTGTGGGAAGTATATTCGATTGCCCCTTCGTTGTAATGGGTTTGATACCCGGAATGATCGGGACAAGAATGCCGGCTTCCCTGCATTTGTCCACGTAGTCAAAGTATTTCTGATTGTCAAAAAACATCTGAGTTACCACATACTGAGCACCCAAATCAACTTTAAGCTTCAGGTACTTCAGGTCCGCCTTTAAATTAGGGGCGGCAAAATGTTTCTCAGGATAACCAGCCACTCCGATACAAAAATTCGTCGGTGCTGAGTTCTGTAGTTCTTCTTCGAGATATCGGCCCTCATTCATATTCACTACCTGTTGCAATAAATCGGAAGCGTATTTATGACCATCGGCTTCGGGAACAAACTTACCCTCATTCTTAATACCATCTCCCTGGAGAATCAAGACATTGTCGATACCAAGGAAATGCAGATCGATCAATGCATTTTCAGTTTCTTCCTTGCTGAAACCTCCGCAGATAATATGGGGAACGGTATCTACCTTATAATTATTCTGAATGGCCGCACAAATTCCAACCGTACCCGGGCGTTTCCTGATGGATCGTTTCTCCAGGAGTCCTCCTTCTTTGATCTTATAAATATACTCTTCCCGGTGATAGGTAACGTCAATGAACGGGGGCTTAAACTCCATCAATGGATCCATGTTGTTAAACAAGTTCCGGATATTATCACCCTTCAGGGGAGGAAGGATCTCAATGGTGAACAATGTTTTTCCTTTGGCATTCTTGATGTGGTCGCAAACTTTCATTCTATTGTGTTAATGTGTTGTAGTGTTGATGTGTTAATTGTTGTGTTGATGTGTTGATGTGCTAATGTTTATAAAACTTTCTTTGGCTTTTTATCGAGGGTATTGCTGAGATATTTGATACATGCTAATGTGAGGTTTTTAGTTTCTTCAGACTTGCGTCTGATTTCAATGATTTTTTCTTCCTTGAGATATTCTAAATCAGAAAGAACATAGAGCATACTTTGCACTTCGAGACTCGAGCTCTGAGAGAAGTTCAAAAACCTGATAAAATCTTTTCTACCGAATCTCCCAAAATCTTCCGCAATATTATTCATCGAGGAAAGCGCCGCCCTGCGAAATTGGTCTTTAGTGCCAAAATCCTTCGCTAACTCACCTGTTTTTGAAACCAAATAAACCATTTTGACCAATTCCCTGGCAGCCTGCCAGCATGTCAAGTCTTCAAATCGTGTTATTGTACTCATGTTATTAAGGTTTTTTTTTGAAAATTAACCTATAATAAAGTTAATGGCGTTAAACTCTTTAAACGTTATTGGTCAGACTAGAAGGTCTTCACAATCGTTGACACCGGAACACATTCACACCCGAACACCCCAACACAAAATCAAATATCATAAGAAAGATTCGGACTCAACCACCGTTCAATTTCATTCAGACTCATCCCCTTCCTTCTCGCATAATCCTCAACCTGATCTTTTTCTATTTTTCCCAGTCCAAAATATTTTGAGTCGGGATGGGAAAAGTAAAATCCGCTGACGGCTGCAGCCGGATACATGGCATATGACTCCGTCAGAATGATGCCTATCTTATTGGCATCCAGCAATTCAAACAACGTTTTCTTTTCCGTATGATCCGGACAAGCCGGATAACCGGGTGCCGGCCGTATGCCTTGATATTTTTCGGAGATCAGGTCTTCATTGGAAAGGGTTTCATTCTTATCATAGCCCCATAACTCCTTCCTTACTTTCTGATGGAGACATTCTGCAAAGGCTTCAGCCAAACGATCCGCCAGCGCCTTAGCCATGATCTCTGAATAATCATCCATGTTAGCTTTACATTCCGCAATTATTTTCTCCAGGCCGATGCCCGCTGTAACGGCAAACATCCCAAAATAATCTTTTCCAGATTCCGGAGAAATGTAATCCGCCAGGCAAAAATTGGGCAGCCCCTGTGCCTTTTTATTTTGCTGACGAAGGAAATGGAACGTAGTCACGGATTTGCCGTTCGCAGACAACACAACATCATCACCCACATTTACCGCTTCATAAAATGATACCACACCACTGGCTTGTAAGGTGTTGTTCCGAATGATCTCATCCAGCATCCGGTTGGCATCATCGAAAAGTTTTTTAGCCTCCACTCCCACTACAGAATCACTTAATATTCCGGGGTAACGGCCAGCCATCATCCAGGTCTGAAAGAAAGGCGTCCAGTCAATATATTGGCGGAGTTCAGCGAGAGGAAAGTTTAAGAATTCTTTTCGCCCGGTAAACACGGGTTTTGTAAAGACCCGGGAAGACCAGTCAATTTTTACTTTATTTTTCCGGGCCTCCGACAGGGTGATGTAATGCTTGTCTGACTTCCGGCTCTCATGATCGGATCGCATTTTTTTATACTCTTCCTTGAAACGCTGTTTTATGTTGCCCAATGTTGCAGGATTGATCAGCTCACTTGCCACAGGGACTGACCGCGAAGCATCCAGTACGTGGATAACCGGGCCATCATAGACGGTGTCGATCTTCACTGCCGTATGAATGCGCGAAGTAGTTGCCCCTCCTATCAACAATGGAAAATTTAATTTCTGACGTTGCAATTCCTTTGCTACATGAACCATCTCGTCCAGCGAAGGCGTAATCAATCCGCTCAAGCCTATCACATCTACCTTTTCACGTATGGCTGCCTCCAGGATCTTTTCAGGAGGAACCATTACTCCTAAGTCAATGACATCATAGTTGTTGCATGCCAACACAATACCCACAATATTTTTTCCGATGTCATGGACATCACCTTTAACAGTAGCCATCAATATTTTGGCCGCGGCCTGGTGCGTTGTTCCGGTACGGCGTTTCTCTTCCTCGAGAAAGGGTGTGAGATAGGCAACGGATTTCTTCATCACGCGCGCACTCTTCACTACCTGTGGCAAAAACATTTTGCCGGCGCCAAAAAGATCGCCTACCACATTCATACCCGCCATCAGCGGACCCTCAATGACCAGCAAAGGTATCCCATATTTCAACCTTGCCTCTTCCGTATCCTGATCGATAAAATCAATAACACCCCTTACCAGTGAGTGGGTCAGCCGTTCTTCCACTGACCCCTTCCTCCATTCGTTGTCGGTTTCCTTTTTCCTGGCTACACCCTTCACGGTTTCAGCAAATTCCAGTAGCCTTTCCGTGGCATCATCGCGTCGGTTTAACAATACATCCTCGACCCGTTCAAGAAGATCCTTGTCAATCTCAACGTATACTTCCAGCATAGTGGGATTCACAATGCCCATATCCATACCGTGCTGTATCGCGTGATAAAGGAATGCGGAGTGCATGGCTTCCCGTACCTTCTGATTTCCGCGGAAGCTGAACGAAACATTGCTCACCCCTCCGCTCACATGGGCGTATGGAAGATTTTCCCGAATCCATTTCGCGGCCTTAAAGAAATCAAGGGCGTAATTCCGGTGTTCTTCTATTCCCGTGGCAACGGGAAAAATATTCGGATCAAAAATAATATCCTGGGGAAGAAATTTTACCTGGTCTACCAGTATATCATAGGCTCGTTTGCAAATGGCAATTCGTTTTTCATAGGTATCAGCTTGACCGTTTTCATCAAAGGCCATCACCACCACGGCAGCGCCGTAACGCTTCACCAATTTCGCCTGACGGATAAATTCCTCTTCCCCACCCTTCAGACTGATCGAGTTCACAATACCTTTCCCTTGCAGACATTTGAGCCCTGCTTCAATCACTTCCCATTTGGAAGAATCAATCATAACCGGTATGCGTGAAATCTCTGGTTCAGAGGCCATCAGGTTCAGGAAACGAACCATGGCCGCTTTCGAGTCAAGCATCCCTTCATCCATGTTCACGTCAATGACCTGCGCTCCACCGCGCACCTGATCCAGGGCAACGACAAGGGCCTCTTCAAACTTGTCCTCTTTTATAAAATCAAGAAACTTCTTCGAACCCGTTACGTTCGTCCGCTCTCCAATATTTACAAAATTAGACTGAACAGTAATTTCAACAGCTTCGAGTCCGCTCAGCTTTAGGGTGTTGCTCATTTTTTAGTCAATAGTCAATAGTCAATGGTCAGTGGTCAATGGTCAGTGGTCAATAGTCGGCGGTTGTCGGCGGTCAATGGTCAGTGGTCAATAGGATAAACTATGGACAATGAACTATCGACTATCGACTATTCACAACAACCGATTCCACCACCCTGGGTTTATACTTACCCGCAACCTCTGCTATCTTACGAATATGTTCGGGTGTCGTTCCACAACATCCTCCCAGCATATTCACCAATCCCTCTTTGAGATATTCTTCCACCTGTTCCGCCATTTCATCAGGGGTTTGGTCGTATTGGCCAAACTCATTGGGAAGGCCCGCATTCGGATAGGCGCTCACAAAAAAAGGTGCATTTTCATTTAACACCTGCAAGTATGGTCGAAGGGCACTGGCACCTAGTGCACAGTTCAGTCCGATACTTAACAACGGTACGTGTGACACTGATATCAGAAATGCTTCGGTGGTTTGTCCTGATAGCGTGCGGCCACTGGCATCGGTGATGGTTCCGGAAACCATTACCGGAACAGTGCGGCCAATCTCCTCGAAGAGTTCCTGGATAGCAAACAGGGCAGCCTTCACGTTCAGTGTATCAATAACCGTTTCGAGTAAAAGTAAGTCAGCCCCGCCATCCATTAATCCACGAGCCTGCTCTTTGAAAGCCACTGCGAGCTGATCAAAAGTGACGGCCCGAAATCCGGGGTTATTAACTTCAGGAGAAAGAGATGCTGTTTTATTTGTAGGGCCCATCGCCCCTGCTACAAAGCGAGGTTTATGCGGTTCCTTTTTTGTGAATTCAACGGCTACTTCTTTGGCAATTTTTGCAGACTGGAAGTTGAGCTCGTAAACGATATGTTCCAGGTGATAATCGGCCTGCGCAATGGTCGTTCCGCTGAAGGTATTCGTTTCAATAATATCAGCCCCCGCTTCCAGATATTGTCTGTGAATGTCTTTGATGATGTCGGGGCGCGTAAGGGAAAGGATATCATTATTTCCCTTCAAGGGGTGCGTGTGATTTTTGAATTGCTCACCCCTGAAGTCAGCCTCTTCCAATGTATGACGTTGGATCATCGTGCCCATGGCCCCATCGATGATGAGGATCCGGGTTTTAAGGATGTCTTCGATTTTCATAGGTATCTCTCTGATTAATAGCTTCATGCATTATCCAGAGAGCCCTCGTAAAGATGGGTCACTTATCTTCTCACGCCCCGACAAAATTGGAGCGAGATGGGATTTAGCACAACACCCTCCTTTGCAGGAGGATAGGATGCTAAGACGTCAAAGGGCCCAATCCCTCGGTCTTTCTGGATAAGTGGTGCAAAGAAAAGTAATAGAATCCAAACCAACAAAAATAGCGGCGAGTTTTGAGTGCCGCTATGAGTCTGCGAGCCGGCCATTCCTCAATTTCTATTTTGCATTTGCAAAGTTTGTGCCTTCCCTTCGCCAACCAAAAGTTCGAAAATAAAATAGCCGTGGGTTTCGTGCTGCCAGCGATGTGCCACCGAACGCCTATGCCACAATACACCTCTGTATTTGACGAATATTGTTTTCCGCAGACTTTGACAAGTTGTAGCAAAAAGCGTGAAGTCAAGGCCTGATTTTTTGGTTCGCCAGGAGTTTTGGTAGCTTAGTATTTTTCATTGTAAAAATATTTAATCTTTTATTCTATTCAATCGATTGAAACTAGCTGCTATTGATATCGGATCGAACGCCATCCGCTTCCAGATTTCTACAGTTTTGGATAATCATCCGGTGTTGTTGTTCAAAAAACTTGAATATGTGCGCTTTCCCCTCAGGTTAGGTCATGACGTTTTTACTTCAGGCCGGATCAGTGCCCAGAGTCAGGCGAAATTCAAAAAACTGATGAGGGCATTTAAATTATTGGTGGAGCTGTACGAAGTGAAGGATTATATGTTTTGCGCGACATCCGCGATGCGCGAAGCGGAAAACGGACAAGACCTTGCCAATGAAGTGTTAGAAGAATTGGGCATCACCATTGAAATCATTGATGGCAACCGCGAAGCGGAACTCATCAACCGCGCCATCCATTCATTTCTCACGGACAAGACCTTTCTTCACATCGACGTCGGCGGTGGTAGCACGGAACTGAATTTTCTTGCAGGTGGTAAAAAAATAAAAAACCGCTCCTTCAAGATTGGATCCGTACGGGTGTTGGAACACAATGATTCTCCAATGATGTGGCAGGAAATGGAGAACTGGATAAAAGAGAATGTCAAGAAAACGTATGGTAAAGTTATCGCGGTGGGCACCGGTGGTAACATCAGTAAGATCTTCGAACTCGCTAAACTTAAGCCCGGGAAAATGATGTCACTGAATAAAGTGAAAGCCCTGCGAACCATGATTGGCAATTACAGCATCGAAGACAGGATCTATCAACTGCAGATGAATCCCGACCGCGCCGACGTCATCATTCCCGCAACCGATATTTATACCAAAGTAATGGAATGGGCACGCGCCAAAACTATACTTGTACCCGACGTTGGACTGAAAGATGGCATGATGCTATACCTGTTTGAAAAAAACACAAAACAACAGAGGATAGAATTCTAAATTCAAAATTGTTTCAAGTTTCAAGTTTCAGG
>JBDSIM010000331.1:0-6733 GCA_039917935.1 Cyclobacteriaceae bacterium
ACGCCTGTGGGTGATCCAGCCCCTGCGTTGTCACCGGCAGGCATAATACCGGGGTCATCCTGGTGCCAGTGGGCTGTAAACACATCTTGCCACGGACGTTGATCTGCCTGCCAGAATCGCGTACCATCGTTGCTGAAATATCCTGCATTACCTCCTTCCATCACCCAGGAAGTACGGCAGGCAACCACCTGATCATCGTTATCGTTCTGCCACATGTCTCCGCGAGAATCAACGGCCAGTTCATAGGCATTTCTGAAATTATGGGCTAACACCTTCAAACCCTTTCCCTGGGTATCCATCCGCAGGGCTAACCCTCCTACCCACACCTGCCCATCATCACTTTTCATTTGTCCTTTATTGGAAACATTGTACGGGGATCCCCCTGTGTAAACACTTCCCGCGCGCAATGTCCAACCACTTTTATCCGTAACGATGTGCGGACCCGCGTTCCCCGTGTTGAAGTATAAATTTCCATCAGGACCGCCCAATACAGAGTGAAGGGAATGGTCATGATCCAATCCTCCAAAACCTGTTAGCAATACCTCCTTTTTATCGGGCACATCATCTCCATTGCTATCTGTGTATACAATAAGGTTCGGCGAACAGGACACAAAAACCCGGTTCCCAATCACGGCTATTCCCAATGGTGATACCAGATCCTTATCCTGGACAAAAACTTTTGATGCATCTGCCTTTCCGTCTCCATCCGTGTCTTCCAGAATCACAACCCGATCACCTTTTCCGTGATGAAGCGCTTTCGTAGAGTCATTATTGAAATTCCTGTAATTGACAGCTTCAGTAACCCATACCCGGCCTTTGATGTCAATATCCATATTAGTCGGATTGAAGAACATAGGCGATTCCGCCCACAAGGTTGCCTCCAGGTCATCCGGTAAAAACAAAAAAGGTTTATTTGGTGAGGATGTTTCTTTGTTCGTGTTACAACCTGAACACAAGAGCATAAAAACAAAAAATAAAGAATGATAACGCATGATTGTGGGGCTAACGAAATAGCGCTTTTAAAAAAGTTGAATTATGCTGATAACTTTCAACCATGTCAGCATCCTTTGGCGTAGCCCCTTCTATCTGCATCCAACCATGGCCAATATATTCCATTTCCATCAAAGACTGACTGATTCCTTTCCAGTCCATTGTTCCCGTACCCAAAAGGAAACCATTTTCCTTTATATGCAATTCGCAGATAGCATCTTTTCCAAGCCACTTAATTTCCTTCATAACATCATATCCTGCATCGGCAGCATTTCTGAAATCATAGTATACCTGAACACTTTTTGAGCCCACCTTTTGAATAATATCCATGGTTTCTTCCGCGCTCAGATAGGATTCAATTCCCAGGGTGACGCCCATTTTTTCGGCCTTTGGTGCTACCATCTTTAATCGACGGATTACTTCATTCTTACCTTTCTCATCATTGCGAAGGTCATTTTTAGAAAAGAAAGCCAGCAGTATTACTCTGACACCGAATTTTTTTGCTACATCCACCGCATCCCAAACCCATTGTTCCGTTCGCGGTTCGGATTTGTAGGGTACATTATTCAGTTCACCTATCGCAAGGCTCGCAATTTTAATACCGGTCTTCCGCGACTCTGATAAATAAGCCTCTTGCAATGTCGCATCACGCAGATGCATATTGTTCTTATCCGATCCTAAATTTACCTGGATGCCTTCGAGTCCAATTTTTTTAGCAACTTCAAATACACCCATGTCACTGTTTTTTCCAATAGACCAATCGCATGCGCCGATCTTCAGTTTACTCGTCAAACCAAAGGGGGTAGACTGGGTCAGGAAACCGCTGCTGACCAATCCTGTCAGCAAAGCAGAACGTTTTAATAATTGTCTTCGGCTTATCATATTCATTCGGATGGTATGGATGCTGAATGTAGGGTAATTTTACAGAATATTCATACAAAAAATTTGAATGATGCAACTTTTCTGATGCCAGAATTTGTGCGCTATTTCATGTCCCTGTAAAATTAGCAGACCCATGACACTAAGGCTTGAGATCTGCGTATGAAATAAGTTGAATACCCATTTCGCCAATAACCTTTTTTACTTCACCACTTGTCCACAAATCCGTGACCCCTTGTCTATCCATGGCCACATCTTCATATCCGATATGATTGATAGCGCGAAGCTCTGGCGAATCCAACCCAGGATGATCAACAAATAAATATGTTTTGCCGGATTCCAATTTTCGAAGCATAGCGATAAAACTTTTCGTTTTCTCCTCCCTGGTTTTATGTGGACCATCATATGAAACAGATTTTACACCGAAATTCACAGGATCAATGTCAATCTTATACTCACTAGCGAGTTTTGCAGCCATTTGTTTGACCTGCTCATTCAAAGAAGTACATCCCATGTGGGAAGAAATATGACTAATACGGGGTATTTTTTTTAACGCCAGTTCAATCTGGGCCCTGAATTCTTTTTCAATCTCTTCAATGTTCAGCCCGTGATCCATGATGGCACCCCCGGGATAGTTTTTATTTGGCCTTACCATGGGATAAAAATATCCGTTTTCATCTTGCAAACTTGGGCATTGCGTTAAAGGACGCCATTTAACATTATCCCATTCGCTGGTAATAGCAAGGTGAATTCCGACATCAACCTTCGGATGAGCCTCCAGCATGGCAACCGCCTCCGGGAACCATGGCGACGGAACAATTACTTCAATCGAAGTCTCAATGCCCTCCGTATAAGCTTTTAAAATCGCTTCATTTCCGGAATGGGAATACCCCATATCATCTCCGCGAATAATTAATCGCGGTCCATGCTGACTATAGCTCAACGTACCGGCTAACAGAAGGGCGAACATCATGGATATTTTCGTTTGCATAATTTTTATCATTTATAATCTGCCGAGAATGAATAACTACCCGAACCAATAACCACCTCAGCATAGCCATTTTCATATTTACCAGTAACTACTTTTCTGCCATCCTGCTGAATGCTGTTGCCATTGGAACACGGAATATGTACAATCGCTGTTGTATTTGGTGGTATGCTGACTTTCCATTCAAATTTGCTACCTAAAATTCTCCAATCGCTCACGATTTCACCTTGAACAGAATAATAACTTCCCTTTGCCCAGGTAAGATCACCTGCGGGCTGGGGCTTCAGAACGATTTTTTTAAACCCCGGTGATCCGGGATTTATACCCAACAAAGAACGAAAGAACCATTCGGTGATTGAACCAAACATCGGGTGATTCTGGGATGGATACATTTCAGGATACTCCCAGGTTTCCCATAAAGTGGTTGCACCTTTGTCGAGCATATGCCCCCAGCCGGGAAATCCTTTTGCGTTGGCAACGGCATAAGCCACATCATTTCTATTGTTTTCGCGCAACACATCAAACATCATTTTAACACCAAAAATACCCGCCGACACATGACCATTATGCCTGGCAAATTCGTCAAGCAATACTTTCATCGTAGCTTCCTTTTCAGGGGAGAAATCATACCATAATGCAAAGATTTGCGCGGCTTGGGTCGCGTTGTCAAATCTCCCCGTACCGGGCACTAAATATTTTTTGACAATGGCACCTTTGATGTTGTCTGAAAGTCGGGCATACTTCACGGAATCTTCTTGCTTTCCCAGAATACCGGCAAACGTTGAAGCCAATGCGGAGTGGTGATAATAAAACGAGGCCGCGGAAAAAGCTTCCGCCCTGGGATCTAAAGCTTCATGGTCACCAATATCCCAATGAAAAAGTCCGTCAACAGCTTTTGATTGGAGGAAGTCCATCTGCCGTACAATACCGTCGTAATTGCTTTCGATTATATTTTTATCACCGTAAAAATCGAACAATTGTTTCTGTAAAAAAGGAAAGGCCAACTGCCAGCCTAGGGGCCCTGAATCACCACCATATCCCCTATCAGCGATCCCTGTATGGGGTGCAATTTCGGTAATACCGCCATCGGGTTGTTGTTCATTGGCAAAATCCCGGACAGACTTGCGGTAAAAATTCGACATGTCAAAATTGTAGATAAAGGCATTCGCAGTAACAACCATGTCTGCACCATAACCCATTTTTTCTCTCGCTGGGCAATCTGACTGAACACTAAAAACGTTACTTAGAAAGGTCCATCGAATCACTTCGTTTAATTTTGTGAACATTTCGTTTGAACAGCTAAAGGTGCCCGATTTTTTCAAGTCTGCATTTAACCGCAGGCCTTCAATGTCTTCAAGGGTTGGCTTACCTGGCCAACCCGTGACCTCCACGTAGCGGAAACCATGGAAGGTAAACTGAGGCGCCCAGATCTCAGTTCCTTTTCCTTTCAGCGTATAACCGTCCTCCTGCCAGGCCGTGGGAGGTGCCCCCGGTCCAGCCGGAATGCCACCCTTTCGGATCTGCGTCATGACAGTTGTATTATAGTTAAGTGTCCCATCCTTGTAGATGTCTTCACCATATCGCAACCTGATATTTGTTCCAGCAGGGCCCTTCACTTTGATCCTGGCAATACCTGCAAAATTTTGCCCCATGTCCACGATAAAAGTATCGCGTCGAGGTTCCGTTATACCTTTGGGTTTTAATACTTTTGTAATCCTTACAGGAGGTTGCAACTGAACCGATAACATTCCTGCCGGGCCCTGAACCTCAACCGCCGGTGACCAGCTTTTATTCATTTTAGCAATTGTATTCCATCCGGGTTGCTCCCACCTTGCATCATAGTGTTCTCCTATGTAAACATTGTTGCGGACGATAGGACCTGGGGCGGTCTGCCATGATTGATCCGTAGGAATGATGTGAATGGAATTATCCGAATACTGAATCCTGATCTCCGCTTTAACGCAAGGACGCCCGGTCTCCTGATACTGGCGTAGATCCCATCGTCCGAAAAGTTTGATGGGGAGGGGATTCCACCAACCATTCCCCAGCATGACTCCGGCAACATTCCTGCCCTTCTGAATCTGATCCGTTATATCATGAACGGCATACAATACTTGCTTTCGATAGGTTGTCCACCCGGGATCAAGCACATTATTGCTAATCTTCTTTCCGTTGAGATAAGCTTCATAATACCCCAATCCTGAAATATATAATTTGGCCGATGAGATCGTTTTTGCAGCGTTGAATTCCCTGCGAAACAACGGCATGCGGTCATCTTTGAAATAATCTTCGTCCTTCGCTGGATTTTTTCTTCCATCGCCAATCCATTTTGCACGCCAGTCAGAAGACGATAACATCGCAGTTTCAAAATACGCATGCCCGCTCCAATCTGAAAGCTCATTTTTACTGTTATAAACTCTTACGCGCCAATAATACCGGGTAAAAGATTTTAACGGTTTACCGGAATAGACAATGTGAATATTCTTATCAGCGTTGATTTTTCCACTGCTCCAAACATTTCCCTCCGCATGGCTAATGCTCACCTGATTATCACTAACAATAATCTCATAAGCGGATTGGATCTGGTCTTTTTCAGAGGCTATAAAGTTCCAACTAAGCCTGGGTAATCTGGTATCAATACCCAAAGGATTTATCAGGTATTCGCATGAGAGGGAGACCGGTTGCAAAGGCGATTTTGCCCATACAGGAATGCAAAAAATGGCTAATACGGAAATCGAAAATATGGTGAACACTCTGGCCATTACGGGAGGGTTAATTTCATGGTAAGCTACTGGTGAATTGGGCGGTACAAAATCAATTTATCAGGTGCAGGGATTTTAAATAGTGAAAGAATTTAAAATCGCAAGATGGTCTCATTATCTTGATTTGGCTTTAAATCTTAATGCTTCAATTTTTTTTCCACAACATCCGCTGGGTACTTCAGCGCAAGCTTTCTGATTTCATAACTGAACTCTTTAAACGTTTCCTCCCAAAGCTTCGCTTCTTCTGCAGTATAAGAATGAAAACCATTGGCATTGGCAACTCCTTTTCCGCCTGATTTGACTATATCATCAATCAGCCTCGGCACTTCAGTTGAATTGTTTAGGGTAGGGAACAGATCTTTCATTACAGCGTGGTACGCTTGCACACCCGTAAGGTCCATCCAGCGAAATACACCCACAAGTGTCATCCAATAGCCAGGGTTATTCCGGCACGCCCGGTCGACATCCTCTACCGTTGCATAACCATTCTCTACCAGGTAAAATGCTTCACGGTACATGGCATACATCAATCGGTTTGTGATAAAACCCCTGATATCTTTTCTGACTAACGTAGGTTCTTTACTCCATCCTTCTGATAACGAATACAAATATTCGCCTTTTGAAACATCGCTGAGTTCTCCGCAAATAATTTCCAGAAAACGGGTTGTGTGCGAGGGTTCGGCCCAGTGCAATCCGAAAAAACGTTCGGGGTATTTCGTTTCCTTTTGCAAAATACTAATGGGAATGGCGGAGGTGTTGCTAGTTAAAAGGGCATCCGCTTTGATTACCACCTCTATCTTTTCAAACACTGATTTTTTAATGGCCAGATCCTCCAGAGTGCATTCGATTACCAAAGCACAATCCGCCAAATTATTGTAGTCGGCTGTAATGAAAAGTTTTTTTTCAATAGTTGCCGGATCATGTGGCGTTAATCCTTCCTGTTTTGATTTTACTAAATGATCCCTGATGCGTTTGCCGGCATGTTGAAGGTCACTTTCAATCGGCGCGATGGCCACTACCGGATGGCCCGCCATCAGCAAACAAGTGGCAATACTGCAACCCATTAAGCCCAGTCCGACAACGCCTATCGGGATATTTTGAGATTCCATATTTT
>JBDSIM010000332.1:0-13713 GCA_039917935.1 Cyclobacteriaceae bacterium
CCTATTTCGGACGGTATCCGGTCCAATCCATTGAGTGAATTGGTTCCCGGAAAACGGGTTGATGAAAGAACAGTAAACCGCGTTTTTTCTTCTGTTTATCTGGATGCCAATATCGCCAAAGGATTTAAATATAAATTCCTGATTGGTGAGGACTTTCAATATTTCGAACGAGGTCTTTTTGAAGGGCAATTCACCAATACCCGCAAGAACGGAACGCCCTATGCCTCACTTGAAAAGGCACAACAGTTTGGCTATACGCTTGAAAATCTGCTTACCTATAATAAGTCCATTAGTCAACACGACATTGGCGTTACATTTTTACAAAGCGTTGCGCAACAAGACTTCAGCACCAGTTCCGTTGCCGCAGCCAATCTTCCCTACGAATCTGCCCTGTGGAATAACCTGGGTTTAGGTACCGTTACTTCTTATGGTTCTGATAATGCTCAGTACAGATTGCTTTCATACATGGGCCGGGTAAATTATTCTTATGCGGGCAAATATCTTTTCCAGGCAAGTATGAGATGGGATGGATCTTCCCGTCTTGCCCCTGGATTTAAGTGGAGCAGTTTCCCTGGTGTTTCGGTAGGTTGGAGGATTAAAGACGAAGCGTTCATGGAAGGGCTCAGGCAGGTTACTGAACTCAAACTGAGAGCCTCATACGGTAAGGTGGGCAATACAGCGGTGGCTCCCTATGGCACACAGGGTACCCTGGCCCCTTCAGTGTACGATTGGAACAATGTGGATGCCAAAGGGTTCAGGCTTGATCAGATTCCCAGTCTGAATCTTAGCTGGGAGTATTCAGAATCCTTTGATGTCGGATTGGATTTTGGTCTTTTCAATGGAAGGCTCAGCGGATATGTAGATTATTTCCGGACATCAACAGGTGTTTCGCTCTTGCTCAGAAGACAACTACCACCGACATCCGGCTATGCTAATATTTTACAAAATATTGGTGGAACAGAAACAAAAGGATTTGAAATCACCCTGATGTCTACCATCCTTGATATGCCAAACAGTTTAAAATGGACAGCTGAATTTAACATGGCAAGTTTAACCGAAGAGATTGTTGACCTTGCCCTCAAAGGGCCAAACGGTGAGAAAATTAATGATGTGGGGAATAACTGGTTTATCGGAGAACCCGTCAGAGCGTTTTACGATTACCAAAAACTCGGGATATGGCAGACAAGTGAAAAAGACGCGGCCATTGCTTATGGACAGTTTCCTGGAGAGATAAAGATCGCCGATCTTAACGGTGACGGGCTGATCGATGCAACAAATGACAGAAGGGTACTTGGTAACGATGTTCCTAAGGCTTATGGTGGCTTGACTAACAAAGTCACTTTTAAGGGCTTTGACTTTTCATTCTTTTTCTACTATCGTCTTGGTTTTATGATCAATAGTCAGTTTAGCAACGGTCAGGCTACCATGCAGGGGCGATACAATAATATCGATGTAGATTACTGGACGGTTGATAATCCCACAAACGAGTATCCCAGGCCGAATAAAAATCAGGAAAGTATTACGTACGGATCCTCTCTTCAATATATGGATGGAGGCTTTGTAAAACTGCGCAACGTTACATTGGGTTATAGCCTTCCGGCCAGCCTGATAGAAAGAGTCGGGATGTCGAGGCTGAGAATTTATGTTACCGCGCAAAACCCAATCATTTGGTCTAATTATAAATTATTTGATCCTGAAAGGGCGGGTAATGTTACTTCGGGTGAGATGCCTTCTTATAAACTATTTATGGGTGGTGTAAACATAACCTTCTAGGCCATTATCTTAAAAGAATTGACTATGAAAATGATTAAAATAACAAGATCTATATTTTTAGCCTTTGCCTTGATAGCGCTCAGTACGCAGTCGTGCAAAGACTTCCTTGACGAAAAGTTAGTTGCGGGAGTATCCGCCGGAAGTTATTTCACTACCGCGGCGGGTCTGGAAGACGCGGTGGATGCTACGTATTCTTTCCTGCGTTCAATTTATAGCGATGAACGGGCTTATATGATGTCCATTTTCGGAACTGATACGCACACCAACGGGGCGGATGGTGGCTGGAAATCCTTTAATTATTACGACAATAATTTAAATTCCGGCGCAGGCATTTTACTCGAACAATGGACATTCTTATATCAGGGTATTAATCAGGCTAATGCTGTATTGAATCGCTCTGCGGCAGTAGCTGATATGACTGAAGAAGTAAAAATACAGCGCCAGGCTGAGGTGCGTTTTCTACGTGCCTTCTATTACTTCTATCTGGTTCAAACCTGGGGTGATGTACACTTCACTTTGGAGGAAACGGTTGGCGCTCAAGTGACTGCCAATAAGACCAGCCAGGCTACCATATATTTAGATGGGATAATCCCGGACCTTGAATTTGCTATCGCGAATTTACCAGCGACCCAAAGCAACTATGGCCGTGCAACGAAAGCTGCGGCTCAGTTTCTATTAAGCAAAGCCTATTTAACCAGAGGTTATCTGCCCTTTGGACAGCCCAGTGATTTCGTGAACGCGGAAACCCTTATGACAAATGTTATTGCGGATTATGGTTTCGCCCTGGTACCCAGTTATAAAGATTTATGGGATCAGGACAAGCAATTAAACAGTGAAGTAATTTGGGCAGTTCAATACTCCACCGATCTTATTTTAAATGGCGGTGACACAGGCGTAGGAAACCGTGGTCACCTCTATTTCGGAATGGAGTATGATATACAGCCGGGCATGATTCGTGACATCGCGAACGGGCGGCCCTTTAAAAGATTCAGGCCTACTGATTATATGATTAACGTTTGGGCCACAACCAGGGTAAATGACAGGCGTTACGACGAAACCTACAAGCATGTTTGGTATAGTAATGACAACAGAACATCCGGTAATGGCATCCCATTATGGAAGCAGATCCATGTAGACAAGGGCGCTAAAAAAGCAAACGGTTCTCTCGTTACGGCAGCAGATATAGGCAAAAGACGGTTTGACGTGGGCGATACAGCATTGTTTATTCCAGGTCCAGGTCAAGATGCCAAATGGTTGGCTGATGAGAAGCTGAAAGTAAGATATACTGTCATTACCAAGACGAAGGCTTCTTATCCCGCGAGTACCCTTCCTACTTCCGATCCGAATTATTATCCTTCTGATCCTTATGTCTATAACGAACGGTTATTTCCAACGATTGCTAAATTTTTTGATCCACGCCGGCCGACCATCCAATGGGAGAGAGGCTCACGCGATTGGTTCGTGATGAGATTAGCGGATGCTCTATTGCTTCGCGCCGAGGCGCGTTTCCAGCAAAATAAACTGCAATTGGCGGCAGATGATATCAATGTTGTTAGAACAAGAGCTGCTAAACCCGGTAAAATTGCCGATATGCAAATAACTTCGGCTGATGTTACTTTAGATTTTATCCTGAAGGAACGCGCGCTCGAACTCGACGCTGAACAGTTAAGATGGTTTGATTTAGCCAGGACGGGGAAATTAATTGACTATGTTAGACTATACAATCCGCTCGGAGCGGTAAACATTCAACCGCATCATGTTTACAGGCCAATTCCGCAGGCCCAAATTGATAGAACCCAGGGAGGTTATCCTCAGAACTGTGGCTATCCAGACGGGGATTGCAGTGGAGGATAATTTTTCAATTTCACTCGTAAGAATTGAACGAGGGCCGGAAGAAATTCCTGCCCTCGTTTATTTATAAAGACCAGCAACCTACTATGATCTCACTGCCTCATATAGAGGGTTTTTGTTTTAATAGCGAAAAATAACTTTTATCTTTAATAAACAAGGCTCCTTTTCAATCCAACCGCGCATAGTATAACACCTATTACGAGAGCATCGTAAATTTTTTAACTATGAAAAAAAGTTTTTTAGCATACTTTATTTTACTCTTGCTCTATATGCAATCGTGCAGTCATTCCACCGGTTCAAAAGAAATAGAACAACCTTACGCCACAGTAGAAAATAATATTGCATACCAATGGGGTAAAATCAGCCTTGTCTGCACAGCCAACGATACCGAAAAATTTCGTCCCCGTCCTACGGTAACGTCCAGGATACTGGCCCTGGTGTGGACGGGAATTTTTGATGCATGGAGCAGGTATGATGAATCAGCAACGCCACTGTATCTGGCCCATGTGGCAAGGCGCCCGGCCATTGAACGCAGCATCAGAAATAAAGAAATTGCTGTTAGTTATGCGGCTTACCGTACTTTAAAGAATTATTATTTTTCGGATTCAACACTTCTGCGAAATACTATGCTAGGGTTTGGCCTCGACCCCGATGATCTTTCATTAGACGCAAGCACGCCAGTGGGCATTGGCAATCTGGCCGCAAAAAATATTTTGGAAGCCAGGCTTAATGATGGTGCCAACGAGAAAGGTAAGATGCCGTCTTCTGACGGTACCTTTTATAGCGATTACACAGGATATACTCCTTTTAATACTGCAGATGAAAGCCGGGATGTCAACAAATGGCAACCAAAATACTTTTCTGATGGGAAAGGAGGAAAATTTGCGCCTGCCTGCCTTACGCCACATTGGTATAAAGTAATTCCCCTGGCACTGGATTCTGCATGCCAATTCCGTCCGGGGCCTCCGCCCGCGATGGGATCGAAACAACTGGCAACGCAAATTAAACAGGTGATTGATTTACAGGTTAACCTTACTGATGAGCAAAAAGCGCTGGTTGAATTCATGCGCGATGGCCCTAAGTCCGTTCAACAAGCAGGCCATTGGTTGATTTTTGCGCAACATATTTCTGTAAGAGACAAGCATACACTTGACGATGATGTAAAAATGTATTTTCTCGTGGAAGCGGTGGCGATGGATGCTTTTATCGCCGCATGGGATGCTAAAATGTATTATGATTTTGCACGGCCTTTTGCTTTGGTGCGCGCACACTATAATGATGTGTTCATTCAGGGATGGGCTGGCCCCGGTAAGGGTATTGCACAAATTAATGGCAATGAGTGGATACCATACTCGCCCGAAACATTTGTATGTCCACCGTTTCCTGCTTATGTTTCTGGTCACAGCGCCGTAAGCGGTGGTTGCGCCGAGATCCTCAAACGCTTTACAGGAAAGGATAAATTTGAGCACGAAGTAAAAATGATACCGGGTGCTTTAACTGACCCTGACCATACCGGCGATACTGTTACGCTAAAATTCCCAACCCTTTCCCAAACTGCAGAAATGGCAGGCCTGTCGCGCGTGCTCGGCGGTTATCATATCCAGGCAGATAATGTTGAGGGATTGAAATTGGGACGCAACGTGGCTGATGTCGTCTGGAAAAAGTATTTAAAACATACCGGCCAGGATCAGAAAGGGATTAAAATGATAAAATATTGATGATTACCCTCATTGCTTAATGCCTAATGACAAACCAGAGATGAAGAAAAAAATATACGCTGCATCAAAATTGTTTTTTGGACTGTTTGTGATTGTACTCCTGATACCAGGATGTGGACCAGGCAATGAAAGAACCCAGGGTACCATTTCCAGGGAGGAACCCGTTTTTAAAAAGGTGACGTCTTCCCACAGCGGGATTACCTTTAAAAATGTAGTGGATGAAAACATTCATAACTTCTTTGATTATTTCGCCTACGTCTACAATGGCGGGGGGGTTGGTATCGGTGATATCAACAATGATGGGTTATCCGATATTTATTTTACCGGAAATGAGATACCCAATAAACTATACCTCAACCTGGGCAATTTGAAGTTCCGGGATATCAGTAAAACTGCAGGCATTGAAGGTACCGGAAGATGGAATAACGGCGTCACCATGATAGACATTAATTCAGATGGCCTGATGGACATTTATGTTTGCAAAGGTGGCTGGAAAGAAACTGAAGCGCAACGAAAAAACCTTTTATTCATTAATCAGGGGGATCTTACCTTTAAGGAACAGGCGCATGAGTACGGACTGGATGAATCCGGCTATTCAATTCACGCTTCTTTTTTTGATCTTGATAATGACCTGGATCTGGATCTCTACATCACCAACCGTCCGGATACTTTTGATTTGCCACTAACGGAAATGATCAGGCAAAAAAAACTGTCTGCCCCCTCAAGCCGCGATAAGTTATACCTCAACGAAAAAGGAAAATATACAGACATCGGATTGCGTGCCGGGATTACCAATAACTTTGGATATGCCCTGAGTGTAGTAACCGCAGATCTTAACAATGACGGTTACACAGATATTTTTGTCGCCAATGATTTTGCGGAAGGTGACTATATGTACATCAACCAAAAGGACGGCACCTTCAAGGAACAGATCAAACAAACTACCAATCACATCTCTATGTATTCCATGGGGACAGATGTGGCCGATATTAATAACGATGGACTGGAAGATATCATGGTCAGTGAAATGCTTCCGGAGGATTATAATCGTTCGAAAATATCAATGCCCTCCATGGATGTTGCCGGCTTTAATGCCATTGTCGACAATGGCATGCACAAGCAGTATATGCATAATGCGCTTCATTTAAATCAGGGTAATCTTTTTTTTAGTGAGATTTCGCAGCTCTCAGGTGTTGCGAAAACGGAGTGGAGCTGGTCATGCCTCCTGTCAGATTTCGACAATGATGGCCATCGTGATTTGTTCGTGGCGAACGGATATAAGCGTGATGTCTTTGACGGCGATGCTCAGCAAAAACTTGCCGCCTATATTAAGAGTAATATGCATAAATACCAGTCTCCTGCTGAAATGATGGAAAAAGGATTTAAAGAATTCATCAATGTATATGACCCGATCCGTGTAAATAATTATGTTTTCAGGAATAAAGGCAATCTTCAATTCGCCGATGTCAGCGAAGCGTGGGGTTTCCAGGATCCCGGCTTTTCAAATGGCGCTGCCGTGGGTGACCTGGATAACGATGGTGACCTGGATCTGGTCGTAAACAACCTGGATGATGAGGCCTTTCTTTACGAAAACACGTCTGCCTCCCGCAACAACTACCTGATGCTACATTTAAAGGGTCCCCGCGAAAACAGGAATGGCATCGGAGCGAAAGTAACTTTGTACTGTCATGGCGAATTGCAGTACTTTGAAAATAAAACCGTTCGGGGTTATTTATCTTCCAATGATCCTGTCGTTCACTTCGGACTGGGTAGAACGCAAATTGTAGATAGCCTCAAGGTTGTGTGGAATGATGGGGCTGAAACGCGTTTAAAAAATATTAAGGCCAACCAGAAGATGGAGGTGAGGTATGATGCATCTGAAAGACCACAGTCACTAAAACCAGATAATAATAAAACGATTTTTAGTGAAACCCCTGCGCTGATTACTAAAAATTTTAAGCATGCTGAAAACCCTGTGAATGAATATGAGACCCAGATTCTTTTGCCGCATATGTTCTCCCGCAGCGGGCCATTTATTTCAATTGGAGATGTGAATAAAGACGGACAAGAAGATTTTTTTATTGGGGGAGCTGCCGGCCAGGCTGGCAGTGTATACGTTCAACAAAATGGTCAGCTGCATAAAAAGGTAACCACCGCACTGGAAAAGGATAAGGATTACGAAGATATGGGTTCCGCCTTTTTCGATGCAGATCGGGATGGTGATCTTGATCTGTATGTAGTAAGCGGGGGCAGTGAATTTCCACAGGGTTCCGCCATGTATCAGGACAGGTTGTACCTGAACAACGGACGAGGAGATTTTACGTCGGCGGGCCTTCCTTCAACCATCAGCAGCGGATCGTGTGTTGTTCCATATGATGTTGATGGAGATGGCGACCTGGATATTTTCAGGGGGGGACAAGTAATAGCGGGCACTTATCCAAAAGATCCGCAAAGCTATCTTTTGATAAATGAGAAGGGCACCTTTGTGGATAAAACCAGTTCGATAGCACCATTGCTTTCAAGGGCAGGAATGGTAAATGCCGCGGTGTGGACAGATTTAACCGGCGATAATAAATCTGAACTGGTAGTTGTAGGGGAATGGATGCCCATCAGGATTTTTTCTTTGGTGAATGGTAAAATGGAAGATATTTCTTCCGACTTCGGCATGGAAAATACGGAAGGCTGGTGGAATACTGTTGTGGCAGAAGATCTGGATGATGATGGTGATAAGGACCTGCTCATTGGAAATTTGGGTGAAAATTATAAATTCAAAGCGAGAAAAGAGAAACCCTTTGAAGTGTATGCCAAAGATTTCGACAACAATGGAACCAACGACATTTTTCTCGCCCGGCATTACAAGGATAACAGGTTGGTACCGATCCGGGGAAAGGAATGTACTTCCCAGCAGATGCCGGTTATCGCCCAAAAATTTCCGACCTATCTTTCTTTTGCATCATCCGACTTGCCCGGCATCCTTGGAAAGGATATGGAGAATGCCATGCATTACAGGGCTCATATTTTTTCCAGTGTCATAGCCATAAACGAAAATGGAAAGCTTCGGCTGAAGGCGCTGCCGGTGGAGGCACAGTTGTCGACCATCAATGGGTTTGTTGTTCAGGATTTTGACAACGATGGGAAGAAAGATATTTTATTGGCCGGAAATAAGTTTGATGTTGAAGTTGAAACCACTCCGGCCGATGCCTCACCGGGTTTGATGATGAAAGGGCTCGGCAATCTGGAGTACCGTTGCATAAAACCTTTTGAAAGCGGATTTCTTGTTCCATACAAT
This sequence comes from Cyclobacteriaceae bacterium, assembly GCA_039917935.1. Taxonomy (GTDB): domain Bacteria; phylum Bacteroidota; class Bacteroidia; order Cytophagales; family Cyclobacteriaceae; genus Chryseosolibacter. The sequence continues at coordinate 8,632 of JBDSIM010000332.1, forward strand.
GTGAAAGACCTCAAACTGTTAAAAGTTAAAAATGAGTGGGCTTTATTGGTGGGAATAAATAATGATTTGATTAGAATATTCCAAACACATTACCGTGAGAGCAACGAACCTTTGGCAAATAGTGAATAAGCTGATGGTCGAATACTTCCGGTTCGATGTCAGATGTGTTTTCGCTATCCTTTTTTGTTCATGGTTACTTTTCGGTTGCTCACATCCGGCAGGCAATCAGGGGAGTGGCAATAGATTGGAAAATGCGCGAAGCCCCTATCTCCGCGAGCACGCTGATAATCCTGTGAACTGGTTTGAATGGGGAGAGGAGGCATTAGAAAAAGCGCGGATTGAAAATAAACCGCTTATTATCAGCATCGGTTATGCTTCCTGTCATTGGTGCCATGTGATGGAAGAAGAATCTTTTATGGATACCGCTGTAGCCAGGATGATGAATGAAAATTTTGTCTCCATAAAAGTGGATCGGGAAGAACGCCCGGATATCGACCAAATTTACCTCAGCGCAGCCCAATTAATCTCCGGAAACGCGGGCTGGCCATTGAATGCTTTTGCCCTACCTGATGGTAGACCTTTCTATGCAGGCACTTATTACCCCAATAAACAATGGAGGAAAATCCTTGAACAGATTACGGAGGCGTATAAAGAAAAAAATGGTGTCATTATCCAACAGGCCGCGCAACTTACCAAAGGCATTCAGACACAAGAGGTCATTACCTTGCCGGCGGACACCGTAAGCAGGTATACCCAAAAAATGTTTGCCAATCTTTTCGATCGGTGGCAACCCAATCTTGATTTAATATATGGGGGGTTTGGTGACCCGCCAAAATTTCCGATGCCCGCTACGTGGGAATTTCTGCTGCAATACAATTACCTTACTGATCAGGAGAAAGCGCTTGATGCAGTAGTCACAACACTTGATGCCATGGCTCAGGGCGGTATTTATGATCACCTGGGCGGAGGGTTTTCCCGCTATAGCACGGATGCAAACTGGAAAGTTCCGCACTTTGAAAAGATGCTTTACGATAATGGTCAGCTCGTCAGTTTATATTCGCACGCTTATCAGAAAACAGGTAAACCATTATACGCGGAGGTGGTTCACCAAACCCTTGACTTTATTAAAAATGAAATGACCGCTTCCGGTGGCGGTTTTTATTCGTCGCTTAATGCCGATAGTGAAGGAACTGAGGGGAAGTTTTATTTATGGACAACGACAGAAATAGAAAAATTATTGAGTCCGGAACTTGCGAACTTGTTTAAGGAATATTATCAGGTTCTGGATTCTGGGAATTGGGATAATGGCTTCAATATTTTATTCAGGAATGAAAGTGTCGAAGCGTTTGCTAAAGGGAAAAATTTGCCCGTGCCTGTGTGGCAAAAGATGTTGAAGCAAGCACAGGTGACACTCCTGGAGGCGCGCAAGAGACGCATCCGGCCTACTACAGATGATAAAATCCTGACTGGCTGGAATGCGCTGATGTTAAAAGGATATGTGGATGCTTACCTCGCACTCGGCAGCAAGGAATATCTCGACGCTGCTATTAAAAATGCCGTGTTCCTCGAAAAAAATATGATCCGTAGGGACGGGGGCTTGTGGCGAAATTATATTGATGGAAAGGCAGGCATTGAGGGTTTTTTAGATGATTATGCCTTGCTCGCGAAAGCCTTTATTCATTTATACCAGGCAACCTTTGATATCCATTGGCTTGAAAAGGCACGTAATCTGGCGGACTATGCCATCAAACATTTTCGGCAAAAAGAGAGTGGCTTATTTTATTACACTTCCGATCTTTCTGAAAACCTTATTGCCAGGAAAATGGAATTGTCCGACAATGTAATTCCATCTTCAAATTCTGTTTTCGCAGATGTGCTGTTTGTTCTTGGACAATATTATGCTGACGACGCTTATTTAGCCATGAGCAATGGCCTGGTGCGGCACGTTTATCAGGATGTGAATGATAACGGTCGATATTATTCAAATTGGTCCAGACTTGTTGGAATGATGCTATTCAAACCATTCGAGATAGCCGTGGTAGGGGAGACCGCAACCGAAAAAAGCATTGCCTTACAGAAACATTTTTTACCCAACGCAATTTTTATGGGCGGCACGGAAGAAAATCTTCCTTTGTTAGAGAACAAGTCAGTAGCGGGTGAAACGATCATATATGTTTGCAGGAACAAGGTCTGTAAATTACCTGTGAAAAGTGTTGAAGAGGCCTTGCAACAGTTAGAAGAGTAAGGGTGGGTCGTCTGATTTCTATAAAATGCGAAAGAAGCCTGAATATTTTTTTAGGCGGCCATCACAAGGATCCAATTCTGTCAATAGATAGTCAATAGAACTTAAGGGACAAACCTGAATTTTTTTGGCAATTCCTAGTTTCTCACCAATGCATAGTAAAACGGTTTGATTGGCTGATTTCACCATGGCTTTTTTCACCTGAACAATTTCCCAATCATGATCGGTGACACCTTCATTTAAAGACAGCGCGTTGGTGCCCATAAAACACAAATCAACCCTGATCTCTGAAAGTTGGGTGATCACCGAAGAGCCGGTACATACGTAGGCATCGCGGGAAAGCCTGCCGGCTAATAATATCACGTCGATCGATGATCGCTGCGCAACCTCCAATGCCACCAATGGGCTTATGGTAAACAATGTGCCCTTTAGCTTTTCTGGAATTACCCGGGCTAACTCCAGCATCACTGTTCCCCCTCCCAGCAGGAGAACCATTTCATCTTTTATAAATTGCAGTGCTTTTTTAGCGATTTCTTTTTTCTCTGATTGGGCATAGACCTCCTGTGGTTGGAAAGGGTAGTGAAAATCTGTCGCAATGGCACCCCCATGGACCTTGACGAGCTTTCCATTTTTTTCGAGTTCAGTCAGATCACGGCGGATGGTGTCTATAGAAACTTTCAACGAAGTTGAGATACCCGCGGTGAGGATCTTTTTGTGAAGCGCGATCTGTTCAAGAATATATCGGTGACGTTCTTCCTGAAGCATATTATGGGTAATATGTTTGGTTGCAGGCAATCAAAATATGAAGTATTTTAGCCGTTTGCTGTTTTATGCATTATTATGGATTTTTTTGAATGCGGAAGTAAATTTAATCAAATTGACATGATCGGCACCGTTCCTTTGCAGTTTATTGCGGTAAATTGTATATTTAATGATAATACTTTCATTATACCGCACCTTCCATATTAAATTAACAGGGATGTTTTGGAAAGTCATTTTACCCGCTGCCTTAACCTTGTGTCTGGTTAATTTTGAGATAAAGTCAGCATGCACAAATAATTCCCGCGAAAGTAAAGTGGCACGAAAAATAATTGTGGATGACCATGGGGCGATCATTCGGGGAGACCTTTCGCAAAAGCAAATCGCCCTGGTACTGACCGGAGATGAATTCGCAGACGGCGGAGAAGTCATCACGAATACCTTAGAAAAACACAAGATTAACGCCTCATTTTTCTTCACCGGAAATTTTTATTCCAACCCCGCCTTTAAAAAATTGATCAATGAAATAAAGCAGGATGGTCATTACTTAGGTGCTCATTCTGACAAACACCTTCTGTACGCCGACTGGACAAAACGGGATAGTCTTTTGGTAACCGAAAAGGAATTCAAGCGTGATTTAAAAATGAACTACAAACGCATGGCGGATTTTGGTGTCAGCACAAAAGATGCGCCCTATTTCCTACCTCCTTATGAATGGTATAATGCCACCATCAGCCAATGGACCAAAGAATTGAATTACACGCTCGTTAATTTTTCACCGGGGACGCGTTCCACTGCTGACTATACCTATCCGGAAATGGGACCAAGGTATGTGTCTACGCAGGCTATTTACGATTCAATTCTGGAACAGGAAAAAACTGACCCGAATGGATTAAATGGTTTTATTTTACTCATCCATATAGGCGCTGATCCGCGTCGCAAGGATAAGTTTTATCATAAACTTGATGCGCTGATAACGGAGTTGGAAAAAAAGGAATACAGGTTTATAAAGATCACTCAGTTACTGGAGGAGCGATGACCGCTAACGTTTTGATTCTTCTTGTGCTAAAGTGTTAAAGTGTTAATGTGTTAATGTGGTAATGTGGTAATGTGTATTTCCTCACTTGAGAATTTTCTTTAACGTATGGCCCTCCCCACAGATATTTTAAAACGGATAACTATATTATGATAATCGGGATTGACCTGGGCGGAACGAAACTGGCCACCGCGCTTTTTTCTGAAGAAGGAAAGCTTTTATCCAACGGGGTGATATCTTTGGATGGCAGGGGAGGGGAGCAGGTTGGGCAGTTAATAACCGAACAGATCAAAAAAATTCAGGGTTCTGACACGCAACCGCGAGCCATTGGAGTATCCATTCCCGGTATCAGCCATCAAAAGACGGGAACCGTATGGGCGCCGAACATTCCGGGTTGGGAAAGCTACCCTTTGCTGGATGAGATAAAAAAAGTATCCGGAACCATGCCGGTAAGCATCGATAATGACCGCGCGTGTTGCATGTTAGGAGAAATGTGGAGGGGAAACGCCCGTGGCTGTAAGGATGCCATTTATTTGTCAGTTGGCACTGGCATCGGAGCGGGCATCCTGATTGATGGAAAAATTTTGCGCGGCGCCCATGATATTGCGGGAGCGGTGGGTTGGTTGGCCCTGGATAAACCCTTTCAACAAAAGTATATCCAGTTTGGTTGTTTTGAATATTATGCATCAGGCGATGGAATTGCCAGGCTTACCAGAGATATACTTAAAAACGAGTCTGGATATAATGGGGTATTAAAAAATATTTCTGCTAACAGCATTACCGCCCATCATGTGTTTGATGCCTTCGAGAATAATGACCCCATTGCTATCCGTGTTTTTGATGAATGCATTCAGTATTGGGGAATGGCCGTCGCAAATTTCATCAGTATTTTCAATCCTGAAAAAATAATTTTTGGAGGAGGTGTGTTTGGCCCCGCTACCAGATTCATTAAAGACATACAGGCGGAAGCCGCAAAATGGGCGCAGCCTATCAGTATCACGCAGGTAAGTTTTGAGGAATCAGGCTTGCATGGAGATGCCGCCAT
>JBDSIM010000333.1:0-5171 GCA_039917935.1 Cyclobacteriaceae bacterium
CCCCGTAAAGATCAAGTACATCGCCGCGGTCATCGTTTTTTTATCCTTTCTGGGAACGATTGGCACGAATGCAGGAGGCAACATCGCACATCTGGGGGGCGCGTTGATGGGTTTTATTTACATGAAACAGTTACAATCCGGAATAAACTGGGGGGGGTGGATCAGCGTTACGTTGGAGTGGTTCAAAGATCTGTTCAAAGAGAAGCCGCGCGTAAAAGTGTCTTATCGCAAGGAACGGCCTGCTGCAATAAAGACTCCATCTCCGGAGAAACCTGTTTATACTCAGGATGAAATTGACAGAATACTGGATAAAATATCCGCTGGTGGTTATGAGAGCCTGACCAAAGATGAAAAAGAAAAACTATTCAATGCCAGCAAAAAATAATTATGAACGGATTAATATCGCGTTTGCAATCCATCCATACGCAAAAATTCCAACCATGTAAACCGGTGCTAAAAGTCCGACCTCATTCGTATAGGCATATTGTATCAGTGACAACAGGCCAATCAAAGCCATGGAAACTGCATACGTTATCAGTACCTTTTTGGACTTTGGTTTCTTTGGGTTGAGCATACTGGCCAGCGGAATCATCATCGTGATACCATATATTAAGATCATGAGATAAAGGAAGTTTTGCTCGAATATATAAAGCAAACCCCCTGCCAGGCCAACACACAACGCCATGGCTACATAATTGGATGACTCTATTTCCTCTTTATCCAAAGCGTATTTTCCGTATACATTCAATCTTAGAAACAAATTCGATAACGGGCCGATGATCCAGGTTGATACAGCGAAAATAATATAGAGAAAAATCAGCGGGGTGATGATCAGCGCAAGAAAAGCATTGCTTGCGGCAATTACCTGTAAAAGCTTAACTCCGAAATATAATCCAAGAATGACCATCCATTGACCCTTTGACTTCATATTCGAAAGCCAGAAGGCGTATTTTAAAAACAATTTATAAAACCAGTAGCGGGCTTTCAGGCCTTCTACAAGGCCGGCTTTTGCATACGCTGAATTAGGATTTATCCTCAGGGATGCGCTGAAATGTTCCAAAGCCCTTTTATGATCACCCTTTTCCAGTAAACCCCATCCAATATTGGAATGGGTAACGTCATTTTGCGGATCATTTAACAAAGCTTTTTCAATCGTCGCGTAGGCTTCGTCTTTTTTATTCAACTTAAATAGCGCCGTAGATCGGGTGTTGAGACACGTGAGGTTATCCGGATCGATTGCCAGGCCCTGATTTGAAGAATCAAGGGCGAATGTCCATTCTTTCAGGCTAAGGTGGACTGATGCCAATAGGCCAAAATATTCAGCATGATGCGGCTGAAAACGTATCGCATTTAAAATCAATTCTTGTGCCTCCTTGAGGTTGTCATTCCTAAAGAGAAATAAGGCGTTAAGGTAAAGATAGAAGTCATTGTCAGGCTCCTTCCCAACGGCCAGATGAATATTCCTTATCGCCTCTGCGAGTTTGCCCTGCTCACAAAGACAAAGAGAAAACAGCGCAATGGCATGGGTATGATTGGGGTCCATGGATAGAATACCTCTTAACTCTTTTTCCGCCTCCTCAAAACGATTCAGACGGATGAGTTGATTGGCTCTGTCAATCAGGGGTTCAATCATTTTTTTATTTTTAAGTAGTCCAGTATTTCATCGTACAACCCGGAATCATTTGCATAAAGAGCATAGTTACGGGCTGTCGTAAACCATTCTTTTGTTGATGCTTTCAGTTTTTTCAACGCTTGTTGTAGATCTTTATTTTGTACAGGTTGCGCAGTCCCTTTTGCAAACGAATCTCGTAGTTTATCTTCAATCGTGATATCCACCAGGGCCATTAAATCCGCTCCTGAAAATTCAGGGGTCTGTTGGGCTATGGAAGCGTAGTCGATTTTCTCTGTTGGTTTATCCTTTAACAAAATGCGCAGAATACTCTCACGGCTTTCCACATCCGGAGGCGCAATAAATATGATGCGGTCGAACCTTCCTGGTCTTCGGAAAGCCGGATCCAAATGCCAGGGCGCATTCGTTGCCCCTAAGATCAGCAGCCCATCATTGCTCGCCTGTATCCCGTCGAGTTCAGTCAAAAACTGGTTGATGAGCATCTTTGCTCCGGAGTGTCTCATGTCTGATCTGCTTGCCCCCAGTGCATCGATCTCATCGAAAAAAAGGACACAAGGTTTCTGCCTCCTGGCCAATTCAAAAAGTTCATGTAACTTTTTTTCACTGCTCCCGATCCACATATCCAGCACGTCGTGAATGCCTATTGAAATAAAAGTTGCGTTGATCTGGCCTGCAGTTGCCCTGGCAAGGTGTGTTTTGCCACAACCAGGAGGACCATAAAATAAAATGCCCCCTCCGATTTTTTTTCCGAATTGTTTATACAGCTCTGGATGTTCGAGCGGTTGAATGATTTTTATTTTAATTTCCTCCTTCGCCCGCGTCATACCACCCACATGATCAAAATTAATAGCGGGCTTTTCTGCATTTTGAAAGCTTTGTTCCAGCGAATCAATAATGCCCTCCACGGCACCTTGCGCCGGATTGGAATTTCTTAAGTATTGGTCAAGCTCCTCATCTGTGCTGGAAGGATTGATGCTCAGAAGATTTTGGTAATATTCTAAAGCCTTGCCAGCTTCATTGTTTTTCAGAAATGATTTGCTCAACATTAGCTGAAATTCAATGTTGTTCTTATCATGGTCCAGCAAATCTTCTAAAATAATGATGGCGGTCGAAAACTTTTTTTGCTCAAAGTATGCCCTGGCCAGTCCAAATTTAGCATGGTTATTGGTTGGCTCCTTGTCAAGAATAATTTTAAACTCCTGTTCCGCAATATCGAGGGCTTTAAAGTTCAGGAGTGCTTCAGCATATATGAGCCGGAGGTGAATATTGTCCGGCGAATGTTTTAAGGCTTCCTTTAAATTATTAATAGCTTCTTCCTGCATAAATATTTGGTAGAAAATGCGAATTCTTTTTGGGTGATACTGATAAAGCACCTCTTGGATTTCCCCTTTTGGTTTTTGGTTATCGTGAAATGAGTGTTGCAATCGTGAAGGCTGCCGCTGCCGCCATGGCTCCAACGAAGGTAACCCTTAAAGCACCTTTAAATAATGGCTGTCCGGTAAGTTTGCTTTTTATGAGGCCGAAAATAAGTAAACATATCAAGGTTATGATGCTGGAATATAGCAATCCTTCTTTGGAAGTGTCGGTAAAAAAATAGGCACTGAGTGGAATCATCCCGCCGATTACGTATGAAATACCAATAATAAACGCGCTTTGATGCGCGCGGTTTTTATGAGGTTTGTCAAGGCCCAGTTCAAAACGCATCATGAAGTCTACCCATTTCCTGGGATCTTTCGCCATTTCACGCGCGATGGTTTCCTGTGTGGCATCGTCTAAACCGTATTGGGCGAAAATCTCTTTCGTTTCACTAATCTCGACCTCATGAAATGTTTTAATTTCATCGTACTCCCGCTTTTCTTCTGAATCGTAATGCTCGATTTCTGTCCTGCCCGCGAGATAACCACCCAGCCCCATAGCGATCGACCCTGCAGCTATTTCGGCTAAACCTGCCGTTATCACGATGTCAGTCGAGTCAATGGCTCCGCTTAAACCTGCCGCCAAAGCAAAAGGAACCGTGAGTCCATCGCTCATGCCTATGACGAAATCACGAACCTTTTCCGAGCTCTGAAAATGCTCTTCGTTGCCATTTGAACTCATCTTTTTTTCTTTTGCCTTTGCGGATAAAATATCATCAGTAATGATTTACATCTGTTCAGTTTGTTCAAAAAACAGGTTAATATTTTTCGATGAAAAATGCTGTCAGGTCTTGTTCGCGAGTTGCCCGCAAGCGGCGTCAATATCTTTTCCGCGGCTTTTTCGGATGCGTGTAGTGATTCCGTTCATTTCCAAAAGGTTCATATACATCCGAAGGGAGTCATCTGAGGCTTGTTGAAATTGTCCATCGTCAATGGGATTGTACTCGATGAGGTTTACTTTACAGGGAACAATTTTACAAAACCTTAATAAAGCCTGAGCATGTTCTTCACCATCATTAATGTCTTTCCAGACAACGTACTCGTAAGTGATTTTCTTTTTCGTTTTTTTATACCAGTATTTCAAAGCCTCCGCTAATTCTTCCAAAGAGTTCGTATCATTGATGGGCATGATGGAAGAGCGAACATGATTTAGGGCGGAGTGAAGAGAGACGGCAAGATTAAATTTCACATTTTCATCAGCCATCCTGACAATCATTTTGGCAATTCCCACGGTGGATACAGTAAGCCTCTTTGAGGCCATATTAAGCCCCTTCGGGGAGGTAATCATTTCGATGGCCGATACCACATTGTTGTAATTGAGTAGTGGCTCACCCATACCCATAAAAACTATATTGGTAAGAGGCCTCCCAAAAAATAATTCGCATTGTTGTTTGATGGCTACAACCTGATCATAAATTTCATCCGGATTAAGATTGCGCATTCGCTTTAGCCTGGCCGTTGCACAGAATTTGCACGCAAGGCTACAGCCCACTTGCGACGATACACAGGCGGTGATGCGTTTTTCAGTGGGTATAAGCACGGATTCAACAACCAGACCATCGTGGAGTTTAACGGCATTTTTGATTGTGCCATCAACACTGCGCTGCATACTGTCAACCTGAATAAAATTAATGATAAAGTGCGTCTTTAACAGTTCGCGGGTAGCTATTGAAAGATTGGTCATTTGGTCAAAGTCTTTTACGGATTTTTTCCAAAGCCATTCATACACCTGCTGCGCACGGAATGCTTTATCGCCGTTGCGAACAAAAAAATCTTTTAATTCTTCCAGCGTTAATTTACGGATGTCGCGTCTGGATACTGTTTCAACCATAGAATTGCAAAGGTAGGGAAAGAACCTAACCCCGATACTAACAAAATCGGATCTAAATCAATTTGTTCCCGTTTCAGTAATTTTTTTGAATATCCGGGTTTCGCAGGGGCGGGATGCATTGGATACAATGAGAGAATCACTGGTAAACTTATCAACCAGATAGCTGTCGCTTATGGTTTGTGATTTTTTATCAAGAATTAATAACATTTCACCATCAAACTTATAGAGAAATTTTTTACTATTGGCCGTTTTTCCTTTACTGAGTATCCGGGTAGACTCCTCGCCTGTTAAATTG
>JBDSIM010000334.1:0-40196 GCA_039917935.1 Cyclobacteriaceae bacterium
GTGTTATGCAGATGGTTGACAGGGGTGAGGCGGATGAAAAAATCATCGCGGTTGCCGAGCAGGACCCGAGTGTAAGTCACCTTGACGAGGTTAAAGACCTGCCGGATTATCTGCTTTCCGAACTTCGGCATTTTTTTGAGAATTATAAAACACTTGAAAATAAGAAGGTGGTTATCAAAGAATTTTTGCCGAAAGAACAGGCCTTCCAGGTTCTCCAGGCTTGTATGGAACGTTACCGAAAAAAGTTTAAAAAGTAATTGCGGCGCTATATTATCTTTGTTTCCAGATGAAAGTTTCAGTAGTCATAAGCACGTATAATTCACCAAAATGGTTGGAAAAAGTATTGTGGGGATATGAATGCCAGACCCATCGCAATTTCGAATTGGTGATAGCCGACGATGGCTCAGGCATAGAAACCAGAGACATTATTGAGAAATTTAAATCCCATGCTTCGCTTCAGATCATACATGTTTGGCATGAGGACAGGGGATTTCAAAAATCAGAAATTTTAAATAAAGCTATTCAGGCCGCCACCACTGATTATCTGATTTTTTCAGATGGCGATTGTATCCCGAGAAAAGATTTTGTCGCTGTTCACGTGAAAAATTCTGCCCCTGGTTACTTTTTGTCCGGAGGTTATTTTATGCTGCCCATTGAGACTAGTCATGCCATCACACAAGACGATATTCAAAACGCTAACGCTTTTAATGTTAACTGGCTTAAAGAAAATGGACTTGAACGTACCTATAAAACCTTGAAGCTGACTAGTAAAGGCACTTTGGAAAAGTTTTTGAATTTTGTAACCCCTACGAAAGCCACCTGGAACGGTCATAATTCATCAGGTTGGAAAAAAGATCTGTTGGCAGTAAATGGTTTTAATGAACAAATGCAGTATGGTGGTCAGGATCGGGAGTTAGGTGAACGAATGATGAATTTAGGAATAAAAGGGAAACAGATAAGATACAGCGCTGTGTGCATACACCTTGAACACAAACGCGGGTATAAAACTTCAGAGTCTATTCAGAAAAATAAGCATATCAGGAAACACACCAAAGACCAGAAGAAAACATGGACGGACTTTGGGATTGTGAAAGATCGAGGGTAGCGTGCAATGAAGGTTTCTTTGATCATCTCCGTTTATAAAGATATTTCGAGTCTCCGCACGGTTTTGGAGGGTTTAAAATTTCAAACTTTCCAGGATTATCAGATTGTTATTTCAGAGGACGGAGAAAGTCATGAGATGAGGAATTTTATGCAAAATTATTTGAATGACAATAAGGTGATCCATTTGACGCAGGCTGATGTGGGGTGGAGAAAGAATCAGGCGCTCAACAGAGCCATCAAAAATTGCAGTGGTGATTACTTGATTTTTATTGATGGAGATTGTGTTCTCCATCATAAGTTCATTGAAAACCATGTTCGTTTTTCGTCCCGGAAAAAAATTCTGGCTGGTAAACGGGTAAAGTTGGGCCCAGTGTTCTCGACCGTTTTCAAAAGTAAAATTTATGATCTGAAGAAACTCGAGCGACAGGTGGAGATAGAAAAAAGGGCGATGTGTAGAGATGGCGCTAAATTTTATGAGGAGGCGTTTTATGTTGACCCGGATGGGGTATTGTCATTTATACCCAGGCTTCGAAGAATGCGCCAGTTAAAGGGTTGCAATATGTCCTTTTACCGTGAATCGATTGAAGCTATCAATGGATTCGATGAAGATTATATTTTACCTGCGATTGGGGAGGATATTGATTTGACATGGCGTTTTGCCGGGATGGGATTTAATTTGTTCTCACTCAGGAATCTGGCTGTTCAGTACCACCTGCACCATTCAGAAAACTGGACTGATCAAGCCGTGAATGAGCGGCTGATGGAAAAGAAGCGGACCGCCAATCAATTTTTTTGTAGTAATGGCTTTAATAAAATCGTGACTGGATAATATGGTTCAAGCTGTGAAAATATCCGCCACCATTATCACTTTCAATGAAGAAAAAAAAGTGGAAATCTGTTTGCAATCCCTGATTGGAATTGCGGATGAAATTGTTGTGGTGGATTCATTTTCAACGGATAACACGGAATTGATTTGCGATCGGTTTGGGGTCAGGTTTATCAAAAATAAATTTGAGGGTTATATCGCGCAAAAAAATTTCGCCGTTACGCAAGCATCGTATGACCACATCCTTTCGTTGGATGCAGACGAAGAGCTTTCGCCGGAATTGAAGGCCTCCATTTTGGAGACAAAAAATAGATGGGGTGATTTCGATGGGTATTCGTTTAACCGTTTTAATAATTATTGTGGTAAATGGATTCATTTTTGCGGGTGGTATCCGGATCGTAAGATCCGTTTATGGGACCGACGTAAAGCCCAATGGGGCGGTGAAGACCCGCATGACAAAGTGATAATGTCCCCCGATCGGGTGAAGCGGTTGAACGGAGATTTGTTGCATTACGCTTATTTCACGGTCGATGAGCACTTACTTCAGATGCATAAGTTTGCGGAAATCGCTGCCAAAGCAAAATACAGGAATGGGAATAGACCTGTTTTTTTTATTCATGTAGTGCTCAATCCGTTGTTTAAATTCTTCCGGAAATACCTGCTGCAGTTGGGATTTTTAGATGGTTACTATGGGTTTGTTTTTTGCGCAACGACTTCTGCCTTGAATTTTTATAAATACTTACGTTTATACGAATACCGCAGGAATGGCTTGCCTGAAGAGCGGTTAAAGTAATAAGAATGAAAGTTTCTGTAATAATCAGTACATATAATACTCCTGTCTGGCTTGAAAAAGTCTTATGGGGTTATACATGCCAGGAACATTCTGATTTTGAAATAATTATTGCTGATGATGGCTCCGGTAAGGATACACATCAGGTCATCCGGTTCTTTCAGGAGAATACTTCACTGGAGATCCACCATGCCTGGCATGAAGACCAGGGATACAGAAGACAAACGATTTTAAACCATGCCATTATCAAGGCTAGTACAGATTATCTGATCTTTACAGATGGAGACTGCATCCCCAGAAATGATTTTATTACTACCCATGTGGAACAAGCAGAGCGGGGTTACTTTTTATCCGGTGGATATTGCAAACTCTCTATGGAAATAAGCAAAAAAATTGCGAAAGAAAACATACTCAACCGGGAAAGCTTTGATTTAAAATGGTTGCGTGCCTATGGTTCTGTGGGAATGTCTCAAAGTCGGAAATTAAATGCGCGTGGCAAATGGGCCAACTTCCTCGATAGTGTAACGACAGCCAAGCCAACTTTTAATAATTGCAATTCCTCCGCCTGGAAAAGCGATCTGCTGGCCGTTAATGGTTATGACGAAAGAATGCAATACGGCGGCTCGGACAGAGAAATCGGAGAACGATTAATGAATTATGGAGTGGTTGGAAAACAAATCCGGCACCGGGCTATTGTGTTGCATCTCGATCACGCGAGAGGTTATAAAACGGATGAGTCGATCGAAAAGAATGTAATGATCAGAAAAAAAACCAGAAAATTAAAGGTAAGCTGGACGCAACATGGTATCGTTAAATAATCATTGACGCATGATGCCTGCCAGTAATTTAAGGATGGCCGTGATTCTGCCACACACAAAAATTTTCGGTGGCGTAAAAAGATTTTTTGAGATTGGGAATATTCTGATTCGGAAAGGACACCAGTTCATGGTCATTACCCCGGAAGGTATAGCACCGGCATGGTTTGATTTCAAAGGTGCTGTGATCAAGCTTGAAACAATTTCTAAGTTCGAATTCGATGTGTTGTTTATAACGGAACCTGATTTCCTCAACCACCTTCGCCAGGCAAACACGAACCTTCGGATATTTTATGCGCTTTTAGAACGACCCTATATCAGACAAATATCGAGGCAAAAGGATTTGATTATTTTTGCCAACTCGACGAAATTATTTCACTATCTGGGAGGTGTACGCGGCGGGAATATTTTTAAAAGCATTGGAGGAATTGACACAAAAAAATTTGCATTTCACCCCCGCAAAGAAAAAAGTAAAGATGCGCCTTTTATTATTTTAGTGTATGGACGGTTTTACCGCAAAAAAAAGGGTACACTCCTCGTAGTGAAAGCCTGTGAAAACCTATACCGGAAGGGGTACAACCTTAAATTGTTGCTTTTCGATTCACCTGTAGACGAGATTTCAAGGCAAAAAGTGGAGAGGTTTTCATGTCAATTGCCATTCGAATTTTTTGTTGATTATCCGGTTCAGAAACTTCCGGAATTGTATCATAAGGCGGATCTTTTTATTTCTGCCGAGCGAAATGCGGGATGGTCAAATACTTCAGCCGAGGCAATGGCATGCGGTATTCCTGTCATTGCTTCAAAATCAGGCACCGAGGATTTTTTATTCCAGGGGAAAACCGGCTTGTCAGTGTGGAGACATCCCTGGTTTATTCAACGTGCCATTAGAAAACTTTACCATGATCCACCCTTACGGGAAGCGCTTGCCGTTGCAGCAAGAGAAAGCATACAAGCGTTTTCATGGGAAAAATTATCGGTGAACATCGAGGCATTCTTGCAGGAAAAGCTGAAAACGCCTGAATAGTTCCTTTTCAGGCAGAATGTTTTCCATCATGGAGGTTTTTGCAGGATAATGCCCTGTTGTTTAAAATTTTGCCAGTGGCTATTATGATTGTTTTGAAGGAAAACGTTCCGCCCTAAAAGTTTATCGCAAATACGGCAGTATAGTCGCATTATAGAGCGGTTCCATTTTTTTCCGTAGCTATACAATTCGTGCCAGGCGGCAGGATGGGAAAGTAAAATGTCAAGGGGTTTACTAAATTGCTTTTCGCAAAACGCGACAAGTTCCTCAGGAAAGTATTCATGCACATGCATCTTGTCTTCCGGATGTTCACGCGTACGAACAGGCGTGGTGATGATCGCCTTGCCGCCAGGTTTCAAGACCCTTTTTATTTCCTGAAGCATCCGTTCGGGATACTGGAGATGTTCAACCACGTCTGCGAGTATAACAAAATCGAAATGGTTATCAGGAAAATTAAAAGTATAACCCTCAGAAATTTCAAATGTGCCTTTGAAATTGAATTTCTCAAACATTTCGCGTGCATACCGGATCCCCTCAGTAGACGGATCCAGACCTGACAGTTTACAATGGAAGGTTTTATAAATGAGACCACTCAAGGCACCATCTCCACAACCGACTTCAAGGACGGAACAAAATTTTGTGATACCTGATTTTTTTAAAAATGAAATTACCACATCATACCTTGCCCTGAGAAAACAATCCACTTTAAAAAGGCTCCCAAAATAATTCTGCCAGTGATAGGCCCCGCGTAGCCTGTATTTTTCAAACGCGATTTCGTCTTGCATGATCAATTAAAATATTTTTTTGAAAAACCTAGGGTCGCCAGTCCCAACCTGGTTCTTTAAAAGGGAAAACCCGTCGACTATTCTTTTTAAGGGACGTGGTAATTTTCTCAATGGTTTTGGAATGAATTTGCCAATTTGTTTTGACATCTTTTGTTTCTTCCAGATGATGTGTTCATAATCACTTTGCTGTGGAGTGGATTTGAATATGGGTTGCTCGGATACTTTCTCCGCAAAAACAAAAAGAAAGGCCGGGTAAGCATTGTTTAGAATCACCCGCTCCCTGACTTCTGCCGGATCTTTCACCTCGTAAAATGACGCCTTTTTATCATCGATGAAAAAATACATTTTTTTTACCACGAATCCGTTCTCTTTCGAAAATACGCGGTAGTATAATTCAGGACTAAACTGATAGAACCCATGGCCGAAGAAATTATTACAGGGTGTCATGCCGATATAATTTCCACCAACCCGGATGAGCTCCATACAATTCTTTATTGCTTGCGGAAAATTAAAAACATGTTCAAGGGTTCCACTGTCAATAAGTGTTTTGTAAGTGCCCTTGATACCGTCTGCAATGGGGTCATTCAGATCATGCATGACCGTTGCCTTTTCATAATCGGAAACATCCATGGAGTCTACCTTTGTCGCACCGAGGAGCTCCAGGAATGGCTCGCAGTAGCCTTTGTTTCTGGCTTTTAATTCTCGTGCGCTGATGGCATATCCAAAATCTTTCAGCAGGTGCTGAAGTTGAATTTTAGGAACATTCAGCCGCTGGCGCCCAAGTGTTAAAACCTGTCCGAAATCCACCCCGTCTTCCTTAAGTTTTAACAAAAGTTTTGTTGCATTAATATTTAATCCCATGTCTGGTTGAATTTGTTTAAGTATGTCCCTTCAACTTTTTGTCCGGTAGCACAGGCGACCAGGATATTTCCTGTCATGCGTGTAAGGTTTTGTATTATCGTTCCCAGCTTTTGAGGTGGCTGTAAACCTTGCGAATGGGTAAACCCATTACGTTGAAGTAAGAACCAGATATTTTTTTAATAACCCGTATCCTCGGTTCGAATTCTTTTTTCGAAAATGACTGGTCAATTAAATCTTCCCGGCCAATGTCTTTTAGAAAAGCTATTTCCTCGGATGAACAGGGATTATACCCTTCTGCCAGACCATCCTGGGCACCGTACGCTCCAGCTTTGTCATATGGCTTAAAGCGCTCTATATATAACTCAATGTCACTCAACGATAACTTTTCAAACGTCACTTCAGTAGTCTCGTCAAAAGTTTCCTCTTTTTCTTTTGAAACGATGCATACACCGGTCATTACGACATGTGTATTTCCCGATAATGATGTCAGCATGTTGATTGCCTCGTCCCTGTCTCTGGGTTTGTTAAGAATATTATTTTTTAATATGACCACGGTATCGGCAGTTATGATCACCTCATTGTGGATCTGGGGCCTGAAGTATTCTGCCTTGATAGCGGCAATATATTTGGCGACCTGATGATGCGGAAGTTCTGCAGGAAAGATCTCTTCAACGTCAGGCTTTTCGATGGTGAATTCAAATCCAGCTTCGCGCATGAGGTATTGCCTGCGGGGTGAGCTTGAAGCAAGGATTAGGGGTCGATTAAGCTTCATTATAAAAAGGGGAGTACATTTGCTCGTGAAATTCTTCTTCCTTAATGGACGTAAACAAAAATCCACAGATTGCCTTTGGATAAAAATAGGTTGATTTTTGAGGCATGGTGTACCCACTTTCACAAACACTTTTTACTTCCTCAATTGTAATTTCGTTCGTTATGATGGCCATTTGAACTTCGTCCTGAATAACTTTCTTTAAGCAATCGGAATAGCTCCGGTCAAAATCCACATTTTCAGACCGGCGTTGTTCTCGACCCGGGATTCCCAACACTTGCTCGATTATAAAATAATGCATCACGGTGAGGTCAAGTTTTTTTACCACCGAAGGAAAGGGCCACCGAAGTTTTGGGAATGATTCCGGTTTAAGCCTTATTTTATAACTATTTTTTTTAAACAAAAGGCCAAAGGCCCAGGGCTTTCCTGCAATAATTTCGTTAAGCGCATCACTGTCATCAACAGTTTTTACAAAAAAGTCTTCCTGCAGTTTATTCAGTATTATTTTTTCATCAAAGTCCGGAAGATTCTTAATCAACCGGTGGGTGGGAAGGATTCTGAGATCATCTGATTCTGTATTGGTAAGATACATCAGGTGATAATTGAACCCCGCGCGGGTTGCATCAGGTGAAGTATTCAATCGCTTCTTTTTGTAAATCAATGACCCCTCGTAGCGGTGATGTCCATCTGCAAGGATGATGGATTTGTTCCGGATGAATGCGATAAAGTTTTTAATAATTTCTGCGTCATGAATGACGGCGAGAACATCCCGTACCCCCTGGTAGTCCTCTGTTTCGAGAAGGGGGACTTTGATGGCATCATCGAGATAACTTTCCAGTTCAAAATCAGGATCAGCATATAACCCATGGGTGGGGCTGCTGTGCAGTTCTGTTTTTTCCAGTAATTCCGCCCGGTCGTTCACCGATTTTGGAATGGTGTTTTCGTGTCTGAGGATAACCCTGTCCTCCCAGTCGTATGTTCTGATATGACAAATAAAGCCCTTACGGCAATAAGTTTTTGTGTGACCTGATATTTTGAAGTACTGAAAATAGACATAGATTCCGGGGAGCACGTCCTGAACGATCACTCCTTTTTCTTTCCAATCATTTAGCATAAATGCAGCCTTGTCTGATGCATCAGGAGGTTGGGGCACTGAGAGGTGAAGACTGCTGTATGGATGTTGATAGAGAATTTTCCTTTGATTTTCTGACACTACATCGAAGAGTGGAGAAGTTAAATCATCAATATTTGCTGAAAGTTCTGAACGGTATCTCCAGGGACGAATCGGTAGAATTTCTGCCATGCTGTATGAAATTTTATCTTCCTGGTTTAACCTTCAAAATTAATTTAATTCGTAAATATCCGGGCCTTTTAACGCCAAACTATTGCTTCCGGTAAAAATATTGATGTCTGAGCTCCGTAAGTAAACTTTGCTCCAGATCAAGGTTCGGTGATCGTGTGCCAAATAATGTAAAGCCCCGATCGGGGGTTCCTATGGCACACATTTTCTGTTTACTCTGGACCCCAGGTTGAAACCGGGGGTTACAAACTTCTCACCCCTACGGGTTCCTGTAATTTAGATTCGAAGTTGTAATCCGTGGTTGAATTTTAAACAACTTTTAACCTGAAACTATTTAGAACTTTAAACTTTCGAGCTACTCCAGGCCTCACTTTGATCTACTGACCCCGGTTTTTTTTCCATAGACTTATCTGCATTTGACTTTCGGTGTGCGTATTTGATTTTTTCTCCGCCTGAATGGTCGCTGCCAGCAACGCGGCGAGCATTTTTTCGTCATCAAACACGACAGCGTTCAAGGCCGCCGGTGTAAAGAACTTTTCTACGAACGAGGTATCAAAATTTCCTGACCTGAAAGCTTCATGTTTCATAACGAAATGGCAGAACCCCAATGTGGTTTCTAACCCCGTAATTTCAAACTCATCAATTGCCCTGATCATTTTATTCATCGCAGCCTCCCGGGTGTCAGCATGGCAGATGAGTTTTGCAATCATCGGGTCATAATAGAATGGGATGTCCATGCCTTGCTCAAACCCATCATCCACACGAATGCCAATCCCCTGTGGTCTTTTGTATGTCTTTAAATTTCCGATGTCAGGTAAAAAGTTGTTTGAAGGGTCTTCAGCATACACCCTGACCTCAATGGCATGACCGTTGATTTTTAAATCTTCCTGTCGGAATGGGATGTTCTCTCCCCCGGCAATTTTGATCTGTAATTTCACGAGATCAAGGCCGGTAATTTCTTCCGTGACAGGATGTTCAACCTGCAAACGGGTATTCATTTCCAGGAAATAAAAATCGAGTTTTTCATCGAGGATAAATTCGACTGTACCCGCACCGTAGTATGCGCATGCTTTGGCCACATTGATGGCAGCTTCACCCATTGTCTTTCTTTTGGCGGGAGTGAGAATGCTGGAGGGTGCCTCCTCCACCACTTTTTGGTGCCTTCGCTGAATGGAGCATTCACGTTCAAACAAATGAACCACGTTCCCTTGCTTGTCACCAAAAATCTGGAATTCAATATGACGCGGTTTGGAAATATATTTTTCTAAAAACACCGATCCATCACCGAACGCTGAAGTGGCTTCACTAATGGCGCGCTCCATCTGCTCCTCAAACAAGGACTCTTCCTCTACAATTCGCATACCTTTTCCACCCCCACCTGCGCTGGCTTTTATGAGGACGGGGTAACCGATTTTTGCCGAAATTTTTTTTGCTTCAATGATACTGGTAATCGGTTCTGAGGTGCCTGGAACGAGCGGGACTTTAAATTTCGAAACAGCTGCTTTGGCGGCAAGTTTATCTCCCATTAATGCTATCGCATGCGCAGAGGGTCCAATGAAAATTAAGCCGTTGCTCTCACATTGTTTTGCAAATTCTGCGTTTTCCGACAGGAATCCATACCCAGGATGAATGGCTTCTGATCCGCTTTTTTTTGCCGCTTCAATAATTTTATCCATCCGGAGATAGGATTCTGAAGATGGGGGAGCGCCAATACAAAATGATTCATCGGCATATCGAACATGGGGGGCATTTCGGTCTGCCTCACTAAAAACAGCGACGGTTTTGATGCCGAGTTCTTTTGCACTTCGCATGACCCGCAGAGCGATTTCACCGCGGTTGGCGATCAGTATTTTTTCTATCGCTGGCATTAATCATCGAAAGGGTTTATCCAATTTAGTTCGTGAATTTTCCTAAAGTCCGAGCCATTTCTTGTGATCAGTACAAATCCATATGCCATACTTGTTGCTGCGATAATAGCGTCAGGAAGCTTAACGCGATATTTTTTTCTAATGTCAATGCAAATGTTAACAACAATTTCCTCCATAGCGAAAATTTGAGAATTGTCGACAAAGTTCTGTGATACGTCGGGATCTTCGTCCCAACTGAGAAGTTCTATTTTACTGATAACCGAAAGATTGGCTTTATTTTTTAATATTGGTTTAAGAAAATCAGAAACTTTCGAAGTTAACCGCCCCTGAAGGAAGTAAATAGCAATGTTAGTATCTAGAATGTATCTCTTTTCCATTCTTCACGCAGGGCGTTGAGTTTTTTATCAAGTTCCTCTTGTGAAAGATTGCTTTTCATCGTCCCGTAAAATTTGGCATAATAATCAGTTTTGCTATCTTGGACTTGCGTAGTTACGTCTTCCGTTCCTGCCGGTAAAATAATAAGCTCGACCTGCGTATTATTGTACTGGTCAGGTAAGACTACTCTCAGGACATTGTCCTTAATGGTAACTATTTTTCTGAACGCTTCCATTTCTCCAATTTTAACAAATTTACCTTTTTTTGCCTCAACCTGTCTTTTTTAAGCGGTTGTTTATTTCGAGAAATGAATTCGTTTTTTTGATTATTTTTGCCTCCCATATCTAAAAAGAAAAGACGCAATGGTAGATTTATTTGAAAAGCTTAGAATGGAAGCTGGCCCATTGGCCAAGTATTCACACCTCCCGGATGATTATTTCTTTTTTCCTAAACTGGAAGGGGATATAGGGCCCCGGATGAAATTCAATGGGAAAACCGTTCTAAACTGGAGTTTAAATAACTATCTCGGCCTGGCCAATCATCCGGAGGTGCGCAAAGCGGACGCAGATGCCGCCGCACAATATGGTATGGCCTCTCCAATGGGCGCCAGAATGATGTCAGGGAATTCTCTAAACCATCTTGAATTCGAAAGCCAGCTGGCTGATTTCGTGAAAAAAGAAGATGTTATGCTTCTTAATTTTGGATATCAGGGTGTAGTCTCTATCATCGACGCACTCGTTGATCGTAAAGACGTTATCGTATATGATGCGGAAAGCCATGCCTGCATCATTGATGGCGTGAGGTTGCATATGGGAAAGCGTTTTGTGTATTCCCATAACGATATGGAGAGCCTGGAGAAACAACTCCAGCGGGCTACAAAGCTTGCGGATGAAACCGGTGGTGGTATCCTGGTAATAACAGAAGGTG
Source organism: Cyclobacteriaceae bacterium (assembly GCA_039917935.1). Taxonomy (GTDB): domain Bacteria; phylum Bacteroidota; class Bacteroidia; order Cytophagales; family Cyclobacteriaceae; genus Chryseosolibacter. The sequence goes on from JBDSIM010000334.1 coordinate 11,442, forward strand.
TTTTCGGAATGTCTGGTATGCAGGGAAATTTAACGGGTGTCGTTGCATTAAAAAGTAAATATAATTTCAGACTATTTGTCGATGATGCGCATGGGTTTGGTACAATGGGTAAAACCGGTGCCGGAACGGGTGAAGAACAGGGTGTACAGGATCAGGTCGATCTTTATTTTTCTACGTTTGCCAAGTCTATGGCCAGTATTGGTGCCTTTGTGGCCGGTGATAAAAAGATCCTGAAATACCTGAGATATAGTGTTCGATCGCAGATCTATGCTAAATCGCTGCCCATGCCGCTGGTGATCGGCGGGATGAAGAGACTGGAGCTGCTAAAGCGCCAACCGGAACTGAAAGCGAATTTATGGAAGATTGTAGAGGCCGTGCAAAAGGGTTTAAAAGCCCGTGGGTTTTACATTGGAAACACCAATTCTCCGGTAACTCCTGTTCTGTTTAAAGGTGGGGTAGGAGAAGCGGCAAATATGTCAATGGATTTGCGAGAAAATTACAATATTTTCTGTTCTGTGGTTATCTATCCTGTTGTTCCTAAGGATGTTATCATGTTTAGGATCATCCCTACGGCCAGCCATACTTTGGCTGATGTGGAAGAGACTTTAATCGCATTTTCCAAGCTCAAAGAGAAGCTTGATAGCGGGTTTTATAAGGAGGAGGTACTGGTCTCTGTAACCAAAGGCCTTTAAAATAAACGCCTTTTTTCATGGATTTTTAAGGTTTTTAATTAATTTGGCATACCGAAACTAATTTTTAAATCTAACAATTAATAAAATGCAAAAATTTGAAGAGCTCAAAAGCCTCATTGCTTCACTGGAGGGTGATGCTGACAAGTTTTATAACAAGGGCAATAGCGCAGCAGGAACCCGTGTTAGAAAAGGAATGCAGGATCTGAAAAACCTGGCCCAGACAATCCGTTCCGAAGTTCAGGATATTAAGAACAAGGCGGCTTAAGCCTGCTTTCAATTTTTTGAGTTTGCCAACAAAAGGGGGATAATTTACATTATCCCCTGTTTTTTGCGTGATTCAGAGAAGCTATCTTTTTTCGGAGGGAAGATGAGGCAGGTGCGAGGGGCAATCTCACATTTGCCGAGCATAACTTCATGTCTTCCAATAGAGCTTTTAATCCAACCGGATTTCCCTCTTCATACATCAGGGTATTGATGTCTAGAAGTTTGAAAGCTTCCTGACTTGCTTTCGAATAATTCCCTGCAAAAGCATACTCTTTCATTTTTCTAAATGTCGTGGGAAAGGCATTTGCCAAAACTGAAATCACACCTTTGGCACCCAGGGCGTATAAGGCAACAGTCAGCAGATCATCGCCTGAAATAAGCAGAAAGTCCTTCGGAATTTCTCTGGCAATTTTCATGCATTGCTCAATATTACCGGACGCCTCCTTGATGCCAACGATATTAGAATGACCCGCCAGGCGCAAAGTTGTCTCAACAGATACGTTAGAAGCGGTTCGCCCGGGCACATTATATAAAATAACCGGTACGGGGCTGGCATCGGCAATGGCTTTAAAATGGAGGAAAATACCTTCCTGTGAAGGCTTATTATAGTAGGGGCTTACGGATAGAATAGCATCGACACCATCCAGCTCGGTATTTGAGAGCGCATCTAACACTTGATTGGTATCGTTTCCTCCGATACCATAAACAAGCGGCAATTTTTTTGGATTATTATTCTTAATGAACTCAAGTACAGTTTTTTTTTCTGCAGCATTTATCGTTGCAGACTCTCCGGTTGTTCCCATAACAACGTAGTAATCCACACCCTTCGCAGTATAGGTCAAAAGCTTTTTAAGACTTTTGAAATCCACGTCCGAATTCTCCGTAAAAGGTGTCACAAGCGCTACCCCTGTACCATACAGTTTTCTCATATCCGGCAAAATTAAAAAGAGTTCAATATTAGATTAAAATAGTGACTTGCGGTGCCCCCAAGCTGGGAGAATATTATTTAATGACGGAAGTGTATTTATACACATCGTCAATAAAAGCTTTGGTGCTTCCATTACTTTCAATCATCATTTCAAAGTAAGGAGCTCCATCGTTCCAAAACTTTCCAACGCGGCATTTTGCGGAACTTTTTGCGATGAGATTTAATATCAGCGGATTGGGTGAAACGTCCAGGTAAATTAAGAAATCGAAGGAGGTATCGGCAAAAAGAAGCGCATTGCTGGCGGTGATATTACCCCAAAACGAAACTTCTCTTTTCGTAAAAATGTCAAACAGGAAATCGTAATTTTCCTGTTCCGGAGGAAGGTAAGCCATTACCTTTACCTGCTTTCCATCATGTTCCAGCTTCCTGATAAATTCCTTTACAGCTTCGTGTTTCTGTTTGTCTTCAACGCTGAAAATAACCCCGATGGAGGTAGCCTTTTTGTACGACAGATTAAAGCGTAACGTTTTATTGTTTCTTAAATACGATCTGGTCTTGTAATTTAAAAGCTTCAACCTCATATTATTTGTGGGACGTCCTTTTCAGCATATTCTCCAAATCCTCCTCTGAAATAATGGTTACACCCAGTTTTTCAGCTTTCTCTTTTTTAGCGGGCCCCATATTATCACCCGCTATCAGGAAATCAAGTTTTCCGGAAACGGCCGACAAAACCTTGCCGCCATTTTTTAAAATCATGTCTTTCATATCGTCCCGCTCATAGTGCTTAAATACACCGGAGATCACGAACGATTGATTGGCAAGGATGTCACTTTCTCTTTCAGGTTCTTTCTCACCACTTTCAAATTTAAGTCCGGCTTTTTTTAACCGTTGAATTTCTATTTGATTTTCTGGTTTTCTGAAAAATTCAAAAACGCTCTGCGCTATTTTTTCACCTACTTCAGGGGCATTTAACAATTCTTCATTGGATGCTTTTGCTAAGGTATCAATATGTTTAAAATAACGCACAAGTTTTTCTGCCACGGTTTTTCCAACATAGCGGATGCCAATAGCAAAAAGTACGTTTTCAAATGGCCTTTCTTTTGACTTTTCGATGCCGCTCAGTAAATTTTGAATAGACTTCTCCTTGAAGCCATCCAACTGCATAATATCCCCGCGTTTTAAATCGTAAAGATCCGCGGGGCTTTTAACCACCCCTAACAGATAAAGCTGGTCTATCGTCCTTTCACCGAGGGAGTCTATGTCCATCGCTTTGCGCTGTATAAAGTGTTCAATTCTTCCCTTAATCTGAGGAGGGCACCCGCTTACATTGGGACAATAGTGAGCTGCTTCCCCCTCGACCCTGTAGAGCTTGGAATCGCACTCGGGACAATGGTCCACATAGGCAATGGGGGTTGACTCCGGTCTTCGTTTAGACGTATCAACACCGGTTACTTTGGGGATGATCTCGCCTCCTTTTTCAACGAAAACATAATCGCCAATTCGCAAGTCCAGTCGGATAATTTCATTGGCATTGTGTAATGATGCCCTTTTAACAGTAGTGCCTGCCAATAACACCGGCTCCAGCATGGCCACAGGGGTTACGGCGCCGGTTCTTCCCACCTGGTAGGTTACTCCATTGAGCTTTGTACTGATGCTTTGTGCTTTGTATTTATAAGAAATGGCCCATCGCGGACTTTTCGCGGTAAAGCCCAGTCTTTCCTGCTGCTCGAGGCTGTTCACTTTTATAACCACGCCGTCAGTTTCCAGCGGCAATTCCAGCCGCTTTAACTCCCATGCCCTGATGTAATTCAGCACCTCTCTAATATTGCTGCATTTTTTATAGGTGGAAGAGACGTGAAATCCCCAGGATTCCAGTTTTGTAATCGCTTCTTCATGCGTCATGATGCCTGGCACACCCAACAGGCTGTAGACAAAGCAATCTAACTTTCTCCGCGCAACTTCGCCGGAATCTTGCATTTTCACCGTACCCGCGGCTGTGTTTCGTGCATTCGCATACCGCTCTTCTCCGATATCCTCCCTTTCTTTATTTAATTTGATGAATATTTCTTTGGGCATAAAAACCTCTCCTCGTACTTCAAATGATGCGGGTAAGTTTTTGGCTTGAACCACTAATGGAATGCTACGGATGGTTTTTACATTGTTGCTAACCTCATCTCCCCGAACACCGTCTCCCCGGGTCACACCCTTTGATAATTTCCCATTTTCGTAAAGAAGACTCATGGAAACACCATCAAATTTGAGCTCACAAAAATATTCGTAAGCATCGCCATCCAATCCCCGGGCTACACGCTTATCAAATTCTTCTAACTCTTCGGGGCTATAGGTATTTCCCAAAGAAAGCATGGGAAAACGGTGATAAACCGTGGCAAACTCTTTCGTGATAGTGCCCCCAACCCGCTGCGAAGGCGAGTACGGATCTTTCCATTCCGGATACTGTGATTCGAGTGTGATCAGGCGGGAAAGCAACTGATCAAAATCATAATCGGAGATCTCTGTTTTGCTTTGCTGATAATATAAATTATTGTGATAATTTATTTTCTCGCTGAGTTTCTGAATCTCTTTTTTTGCCTGTTGCGGAGTCATAGAAGCTTAAAGTAGAAAGCGAAAAGTTTAGAGCAAGAAGTTGAAAGTTCAAAGGGTTCAAAGTTTAAAGTTGATTAAATTTTAAATTTCAAATTTTAGATTTACCGCCGTTTCAGATTTGTGCTTACTATTTAGTAGGATCTGCGTAGGCATCCAAACCTTTCGACAGATCCAGTTTATTATTTGAGCGATCTACATCTGCCAGCCTGAGCGTTGGGTCAATTTCCACTGACTGGATATCTTCAGGTTTGCGGTTTATACGAACGCTATAGGTGGGATTCACCCATGGCCACGCCATCAGATCATTGCGTATTATGGTTTTATCTTCAACGGTTTTATTACCGAGCGTTTCATTTAGCGGAATATAATACAACTCTCGCGAACCATCCTTATAGGTAATTAATAAATCAACCGGCATGGGAAAATCACCTATCCGCGCCAGGGTTATAAAAGCATTGTCCTTTGTTCCAATAATATTCTTAATACTATAGTCAATTTTTTTAGTTGTATTGATAAAATAGCTGAGATACCATTTTAATTGCATTCCTGAAACCTTTTCCATGACACGGATAAAATCAATGGGTTCCGGATGTTTAAATTTCCAGGTATTAAAATACCTGCGCATCCCGCGGTAAAAATTCTCTTCTCCAATAATGTATTTTAATTGCTCCAGGAATACTGTTCCCATGTTATAGGCTGTGGTAGTATAGGCGCGGTTTGTATTAAAGTGATCAGAATGCTGGCTGGCTGGTTCCTGAAGTCCGCTTTTTACTAAAGCGAAATAACCATCGTAACTATCCACCTGCGGATTCTTTTCGTCGAAAATGAACGCAAGCGATTCATTGGCCGCAAAATCTGTGAAGCCCTCATCAAACCACGCATAGAGCGCTTCATTGCTCGCCAGGACTCCCTGATACCAGCTATGGGTAATTTCGTGTGCTGTTACACCGATCAGGCTTCCTGATGTTCTTTCTCCTGTAATCAAAGTGCACATTGGATATTCCATGCCACCATCCCCACCCTGGATGATGGAATATTTTTCGTAGGGATATTTCCCAAAGGTTTTACTCATGAAACCAAAATGACGAATAGTAAACTCCCTGAGCTTCGTCCAATGAATCGTTGTTTTTTCCCCGGGCTGATAAAAGAAATGCAATTCCGGGCCGTCAGGCACCTGGGCAATTTCGTGCTGATATTCGGGGTCTGCAGCCCAGGCAAAATCGTGTACATTCTTTGCCACGAAATGCCAGGTCAGATCTCCGGCAGGGCGTTTAACTGAACTTCCTTTTTTTTCATAACCATGACCGATTTTATCAGGGTTCTGGAGGATGCCAGTGCCCCCGATCACGAAGCGTGGATCAATGGTAATCTTTACTTCATAGTCGCCCCAGACGCTGTGAAATTCCCTGGCAACATAGGGATAAGCATGCCAACCCTGTAAATCATATTCAGCTATTTTTGGGTACCATTGCGTCATGGAATAGGCGATGCCTTCCCGGTTATTTCTGCCCGATCTTCGGATCTGAAGCGGAACCTGGGCTTCAAACTTCATATCAAAAACTGTTTTTGTATTGGGTAGCAATGGTGCTTTTAGATTCACTTCCATGATCGTGCCCATCACATGGTAAGTCACTTCTTTACCATCTTGCTGCAAGTTTGTAACATGCTGGTAGCCGATTTCATCTTCTTTTAATTTTGAGATCCGATCAAGCACTCTGGGGTCAGGATCGGGTAGATTCCTGGAGCGGACATCCATCATACTGCCCGGTTGAAAGGCATTGAAGTAAAGGTGGTAGTATACCTTCGATAGGGTGTCTTTTGAGTTGTTGTAATAGGTTAACTTCTGGGACCCTAAGAGTTTGTGGGTGTTCACATCCAACCTGACGTCCATTGCATATTCAACCCGTTGTTGCCACCGGAAATCCTGTGCGAAAAGAAAAGGTGCCAGAAAGACAATGAGCAATGTTACTACCGGCTTTTTTCCCATGGAGATGTATTTATTAAAGCTTGCAAAATATCCATTACTGCCCTGAAATTCAAAACTTTAAAATTTAAAGTTTGGCGGGTTTGAACTTGCGACTGGGGTGAATTATCCTTGACGCCGTTGGAGGTGATGAAACACTGGTTCCTGAAATCTATTCGGCTTGCCGTAGTTTCATTATTTTTTCCGGGATAGATTTCCTGCAATCGCAATGAATTAGATCAGGCAACCTGGCCAGGCACCTGCTCTAATGTGATATCAACTAAATTTTAAATTGCAAAATAGTCTAGGCTTCGAACTCCCCCAGACTGTCCACCAGCAACTCGTATTGTTCTTTGGAGTGTGCGGGGAAATTGGCGAACCTCAATTGTGTTTTTTTGAATGCGCCGTATCCCTCACCGGGAAACAATCCCTTTTTTGATAAAAATATTGAGAGCTTTTCGGTCTGCTCGCCGCAATCAGCAACAATCACCGTTTTGGATTGAAACTTTTTTACCTTTACAAAAGGTGAGAGGAAGGGATGCTTTTCGAGCGCCTGATATAATATGGCTGCCTTGTAATCGGTTTCCTTGCGAATATTATCGACCCCTCTTCTTAGGAAATCTTCCACCACTTTGCTCAACAGGTAAATAGCCAGCACGTTGGGAGTTTCCGGCGTCTGATTTTTTTTCGCGTGGGCAAGCAGTGTTGGAATATTATGGTAAGAGCCGATGGAGATTTTTTTGGACAATAATAACTCCGCTTTGGAGACACATTTTTCGTTCACCATCCAGATTCCCAAACCTGCGGGCAGCCCAAATCCCTTCTGGACGGAGAAAAAAACAGAATCGAGTTTGTTAAAATCAAAAGCAGGATAGGGGAGCGAGGAAACTGCATCCACCGCAATGAGGGCATCAGGATAGAAACCCTTCAGTTCCTGGATCCAGTCAACAGGAAGTGATACGCCAGTACTCGTCTCGTTATGGGTTACAACGATGAGTTCAGTATCTTGATCGACTGATAAATCGTTTTCAAAACCCTGACCCTCAGGAGCATTGAGTTTTCTTGAATTTTTATTCAGCAAAATTCCGATTTCATGAAATCTTTTTGAGAAAGAACCGTTAACAAGATGGAAGGATGTTTCTTCCACCAGGTTTTGAAAGATCCTTTCCCATATCTCAGTAGCGGAGGAAGTAAAGAATAGATGATAATCACCGGGCACGTTCAATAGTTGGCGCAATCCATCAGTGGTTTCTTTGCTGATCTGTTCAAATCGTTTGCTGCGATGAGAGAGGGATGGGATGCCTTCTTTAAATGCCTGTCTTACATGATCGGCTACAGTGAAATAAAGTTGGGAAGGGCCTGGTGTAAAGTTTACTTGTTGTGTCATTTTAATGCAAAACTAAAATTTGCTTACGGAAAAAATACAATTTTTACAAGATTGATGCATAAAGTGTTTTTGCCTATGTTCGTACTAAGAAATCCCACTTGGATTTGGGACCAGTTTACTGAACCTAACAATTTAAACAATACCGGGTGAAGCTTTCTTTCAAAATCAGGCCTCATCACGTCCCGATTGCTATCGGGGAGCGTGACCTCGCCCAAAAAGCAGGATAACAGAAGAAGATTGCGATTGGCGGCAGCTCAAAACTTGTCTTTTACGGGGTTCAGAAACACCTCACCAAATCCAGTGGGTTTTTTTCTTTCTAAGGGTACCCGGAGTGTGCATTGGTCATATTTGAACAGCATTTTCCGCTAATTGAATTACTAAGCTCTTAACTTCTAGCAAGAAAAACTTCATTGCCGAAACCTTCGTTAACACAGCACAGGTTTTTAAAATAAAAGGTATGTTTTTATTTAGATCATTGGCCTATACTGCCCGCCAACAAAAAGAATTAAAGACCATACGTTATTTAGGCAATTCTTTTTTTAGTTTAGCTATTTGTTCTTTCGCATTCTTATTTTCAGGATTGCGCACAAAGGCTTTTTCATAATTTAATAGGGGCATTTTGCTTGTCACCTTTTATGAGAAGCGCTTCACCATAGCTATCATATGCGTTCGCCGATTCAGGGTAATTTTGAACGTTCATTTTGAAAAATTCGAGTGCCTTGCCTATTTGGTTAAATTCCCTTAAAAACAGGTAACCATAGTGATTAATGACCGTTTCTCTGAGCTTCAAAGGAAAACCAAAAATAGATTTCCAGTCACTATAATAATTTTCAAGTGTGCTATAGGTAATGTCTTGTATTGGGATGTCCAGATCCTCTGGGCCAACTTTGAAAATAAATTTAAACCCGTCATAATAAGATTTCATTGGTGTTGTGCCATGGGCTTCATTGGGATAGTGTATGAATTGATATCGAAGATTGGGTAATGACTTCTTTCCCAATAACGAGTCAAGCTTAAGTACATTAGGGAGATACAATCCTCTTTCCCTTGTCCCCTAAGCAGCTTTGCCTGGGGAAAACACTGCGGATAAAAAAAATTCCTTCTTTCAATCTTTGGTCAGGCGCAATTTACCAACTAAAAAATAGTTGTCGTCAGAATTCAGGAGCCCGTATGGTCAATTTTTCTATAGACATGAAGCCCTCTGGAGCTGAATCTTGTCTGATTTCACGGGCTTGGTTAGTTGCATTTTTCCATGAGCTGACTAAAAAGACTTTTTGTCACAACGCCTGACATAGATAATTTTCTTAGTGAATGCGAATGGCAGAGCTTTTAGATGTTAATTTTTTTTTACCGTCGAATAAAAACGTTGTATTGCCCTCTTGATATTTATTGAGACTTTTAGTCAGCCCCATCCTGTTTCTAGAAGAACCGATGGATGTGATCTTCGTGAGCAAGCCGTGATGAATTTAGCGCATAGTAGTAGTAAGTTACAAGATGAAATGTAGTCAATATGACAGGCATTCCGTCTCTATTCAGTAAACTATGTGGCTTATAATTTATAAAGCGGACTGTGTACCTTGAAAGTAGGATTGGAGGGCGCGCTCCTGAATTGTGAAAAGAAACAATAGCCAACTACCAGCAATTTTTCAGCAGGCCTTTGATCCCATGTTTTCATTGAAGAAACGGTTTAGCCTTAATTTTAGTCGCAGAACAATGCATAATTAATAAAATCATTCGCACATAAATTGAGGAAAATTCTCATAAATAAAACTCCAATCTTTCTCCATCGATCAAACCATGAGAGATCGAGCCCTCAACCTCAGTCTTGTTTCGGTGATCCAACCACTCTCCAATGGCAAAAGGTTTTAACCCTCAACGATTACAGACGGGTGTTCAGTATAACATTCGAAACTTGATCGTATTGTCTATCGCCCGAAGCTTAGTGATCACTTCTTTGTCGTATTCTTTATTGATATCGGTAATAACATACCCGATGGACTCAGTTGTCTTGAGGTATTGGCCCACAATATTTATCCCATGATCAGCCAGGACCTGATTGATCTTTGCCAGTATACCGGGAACATTGTTATGAATATGGATCAGACGGTGTGCATTTTCGAGAATAGGAAGCGTGAGGTTTGGGAAGTTTACGCTATTAGAGGTGCTTCCGGTGTTGATATAATCCATGATCTTCGTGGGCACGAAGTTTCCGATATTCTCCTGCGCTTCCAGGGTGCTTCCTCCAATGTGCGGTGACAAGATCGTATTGGGCAAGCCACGCAGTTCAGACTGGAATTCCTCATCGTTGCTGGCGGGTTCGTGGGGGAAAACATCAACGGAGCAACCCGCCACCTTTCCGCTGAGAATATTTTCCCGTAAGGCGTGGATATCCACAACATGTCCGCGGCTGAGGTTAATAAAAATAACCCCCTTTTTCATTACCTCGAATTCACGTGCCCCGATGAGATTGGTGTTCGCAGAACGACCATCGACATGCAGGGAGATGACATCCGCTTTTTCCAACACCTCTTTCATGGTCTTGCACTTCACTGCATTTCCCAGTGATAGTTTTTCCTCTGAATCGTAATACAGCACCTTCATTCCGAGTGATTCGGCAATCACAGAAAGTTGGGTGCCTATGTTGCCGTATCCGATCAAACCCAGTTTTTTACCGCGGACTTCAAAACTTCCTTTAGCGGATTTATCCCATATCCCCTGATGCATTTTGGTAGACTTATCCAACATGTTGCGCATGAGCATGATCATTTCGGCTATGGCGAGTTCGACAACAGAACGGGTGTTACTGAATGGCGCGTTAAAAACGGCAATACCTTTTTTGGTAGCTTGTTTCAAATCGATCTGATTGGTGCCGATACAAAAAGCGCCTATGACCATCAACCGGTTCGCATTCTCCAGGACCCTTGCCGTAACCTGGGTTTTTGAACGAATGCCCAGCACCGAAACGTTTTTTATTTTTTCGCAAAGCTCATCCTCCGTAAGCGCAGCATGATAGGTCTCGACATTGAAGCCTTCTGTTTTCAGTAATTCAAGGGCAACCGGATGTACATTTTCCAATAACAAAACGTTGATCCTGTTTTTCGGATAAGAAATCACTGTGTTCAATTTATTAAGATATAAAAATTCATCCAGACTTGGTGTTATATGGTCTGCCTTGCTCTTTACATTTTCGCGGCTCACATTTTCTGTAAAAGCATAAAATTTATTGGCAAGCCCCGCATGTTTAATTTCATAATCCGTATAGCCATCACCGATCACATACACATCACCGGGAAGATTTAATTTTTTGAGCATCTCTACTTTTCCGCCATTGGCAGAAAGCGGATTATCACGGTCAAACCCAATTATCTTGCCCTCTCCATCAAATCTGAATTCATTGGCCAGAATATTTTCAGATTTGATCCCAAATTCAGTAACAATAGGTTCAATGAATTCCTTAAACCCATTCGAAATAATATATATCTGATCAGCGTATGTTTGAAAAAATTCCTTATTGCGTTTAAACGATTCGGAAACACTGCCTTTTAATTCTTGAATAAGGGGGCCCATGTGATGTCGGCTGGGGGCTAGCAGTTGCAACCTGCGCTCAAGTGATTCCCTGAATGAGATCGAGCCATCCATTCCCTTATTGGTGATCTCAATAATCTGTTTTTTTCGTTCTTCCCTTTCAGGATGATCTTTTAAGGAGATATCTGCCAGTACATCAAACGCCTCAACCTTGGTAAATGTGCTATCGAAATCGATTACGAAATACTTATTCAGCTTCATGGTTAATAAATGAAGGGCAAATGTAAGAAAACGGCGTGATGGGACTTAGCTATGGTAAATAAATGTCTCTTGCTTCAAAGCCGCAGGGTCACTTCCGAAGGAGACCTTGCGGTGGCGAGTCATTCCGTCCAGGGTATAGTCAGCAATCGCGGTGTGCTCACGCCACAGGCTTCAGGCAATGGTGGGATAGTGCTGACTAACTGGAAATATTCACGTAGTTCAGGATAAAATCACGGGTGTATTGCCTGATCATATCGCGTACTTTACGGAATTCGCCCATCACCATTTCTTCAGGTCCTTTGTTCCTGGCCGGGTCGGGGAAGTTGTTATGGAAAGTTTTCACTTTGGCTGGAAAATAGGGACAATTTTCTTTGGCGTTATCGCAAACCGTGAGGACAAAGTCGAAGTCCATCTCCTGGTATTCTGTAATATTATTGGAAGTATGATGAGAAATATCAACACCATCCTCCCTCATCACGTCAATCGCCCGGGGGTTCACCCCATGCGTTTCAAGGCCTGCGCTATAAACCTCCAGTTGCGGGCTGGCAAAAGCGTTCAAATACCCGTGAGCCATTTGACTTCTGCACGAATTTCCAGTGCACAACACCAGTATTTTCTTTTTCATCATCAATTCAAAAATTCAACACCCCTGATACACCGCATCCCCAGGGTATCGCTTTCAGTTTTTGCTCGTACCTCGGACCCGCTTTTAACTTTTAACTTTCAGCTTTCAACTTCCCACTTTAAACGATTGATGTCCGAAGTTATGTACGTCAACTTTAGTCCAGATCAAGGTTCAGTGATCGTGTGCCAAATAATGTGAAGCTCCGATCGAGGGTTCCTGTGGCACACATTTCAATTTACCCGGAACCCCCCGGTTGAAACCGGGGGCTACAAAATTTTTCACCCCTACGGGGTTCTGTGATTTCGATCGAAGTGGTAATCCGCGCTTGAACGCTAAGGTACTTTGAACTTCAAACCACTGCTGTCCGGTAAAATATTGATGTTTGCGTTCTGGCATAAACGTTACTCCAGATCAAGGTTTAGTGATCGTGTGCCAAATAATGTGAAGCTCCGATCGAGGGTTCCTGTGGCACACATTTTCAATTTACCCGGGTTGAAACCGGGGGCTAGAAAATGTTTCACCCCTACGGGGTTCTGTGATTTCGATCCAAGTTGTAAATCGTCCTTGAACCTTAAAAGGTAATTTGAAACTTCGAACCTGAAACAACTTGAAACACCGTAAACTTTAAACACTTTAAACTTCAAATACTTCAAATTTCAAATTACTTCAAACCTGAAACTACTGCAACTTTAAACAACTTTAAACTTGGAACTTGGAACAACTTTAAACTTTAAACCTTCCGCTTCACCTTATTTCCAGGCACATGACGGCAGCCGATTCGGGACATAACTTGGAGAACTCAGCAGACTGTTTTACCTCCGCTGGAACCGTATCACGCGCCACATCTTTAAAACCTTTTTTCAGGAAAAAACCGTGCGCGGTTTCAGTCAATAGATAAATCCCTTTTAGTTTTCTTTTTTTTGCTTCCCCGAGCAAATATTCTGTAATGGTCGTACCGACCGCTTTGCCTCTGATTCCCATCTTTACTGATAACGAACGAAGCAATGCATAGGGGCCGTAGATCTCCAAACCTCCCGTACCAACTAACGCTTCGCTTTCATAGTACCCTACCAGCAAATCCCTTTTAAAATCAAGGTCATCAGCGGGTAGTTCAGAGGCCTTTAACAAAGAACGGAAAGCTTCGAAGCTCTCCGTATCGCTGATTACTTTGTAATTCAATTCCATAATGGATGGGGTTAATTGCTGCAACATCCAGGCGCGCAACACGTTTCATTTTTTTCTTCCGCCGAGGGCTTTTCCGCATACAAGGTAATGCTGTGAATTCCCAATTCTCCTGAGCTATACTTTTCTTTTTCGCCGGTATTCAAATAAACGGATAATATCTCATCGGGGATTGTTATTTTCTTCACTTTCTGCACCTTTATCTCTATAAATCCGGCCTCTTTCACTACCCGAAGGTAATCATCCTGTTGAATTGCGCCGGAAACACAGCCCGTATACATTTCCAGGCTAGTCTTCAACGACTCCGGTAGTGCACCCTTTAAAACAATATCTGAAACACTGAAGTGTCCGCCGGGTTTCAATATCCGGAAAGTTTCGGCGAAAGCTTTTGCCTTATTGGGAACAAGATTAAGCACACAGTTACTGACTACAACGTCTGCCACACTTTCATTCAGTGGCATCTTCTCAATATCGCCATACAGAAATTCAACATTGTTGAATCCCATTTTTTCAGCATTGGCCCGGGCCTTATCCACCATCTTCGCCGTGAAGTCCACGCCAATTACTTTTCCGAGCGGGCCCGTAACAGATCGCGCAACAAATGCATCATTTCCTGCTCCCGACCCCAGGTCAACCACCACATCACCTTCCTTGATATGGGCAAATTCTGTAGGCAGGCCGCAGCCTAATCCGAGATCGGCGTCCGCCACATAGCCTTTTAGTGCGGAGTAATCTTCCGCCATGATGGCCTCATCAAGGGTGTTGCAACCACATCCTGACCCGCAACAGCTAACGGCATTTTGCTCACGACTCTGATCAGCAATCTCACCGTATTTTTCTTTCACTATTTGTTTAATTTGTTCGGAGGTGTCCATAAATTTATATGTTTAATTAATCGTAATATTGCGATGGCTACAGGCAAATTTTTTTTAACAGCAGTTCTTCGGATCGAAATTTTTGAACAAGTCGTTCAGACTGTTTTTAACCAATTGCCAGTTTTTTTCGTCAATGCAGTAACATACGCTGGGGCCCTCTACATTTCCTTTGATCAATCCGACATTTTTCAACTCTTTCAAATGTTGCGATACGGTGGATTGCGAAAGGGGGAGTTCGTTTACGATATCACCGCAAATACATCCCTTTTGGGTGGCGAGAAACTGAAGAATGGCAATCCGGGCCGGATGGCCCAGGGCCTTGGAATAACCGGCCAATGCTACCTGCGTTTTCGTAAATCCCTCGGTTTTAGTTAACCCCATATCCTTTAATCGTAATTTAACGATAAAAGGTTGCATTTGCAAATTTTATACTTTGCAAAAACATACCAGAGTCTGATAAAAAGCCTTTTTTTGGCGTTTGGAGTTTAGTCATTTTTCATCAAATCAATGGCGGTTTCCAACTGACCGGTATAAGCATGGATACTTTTGGCCGCGATTGAAACCTGCTCCTGTGCTTCATTCCAGTTACGCTGTTCGATAGCCTCCCGAATTCCGGGTAAAGTTTTCACACCATAGCCGGTGTAAAAGCCAGGGGCATAAATCGTATGTCTGAACCAGGGTCGCCGGGGCAACCCTTTTTCGGACAAAAGTTTTTGCTCACAGGTAAATAATATTCGATTGAGTTTTTCCAGTTCATCCGTTAAACCCATTGTTGTATCTGCCAAAGCCTCCCATTGCCTGGTGGCTGTTTCCAATTTGGCCAGCGCGTTTTGCAAAGCGGATAAATCCAGATAAGGAACGGAACTTTGAATTTTTGGAGAAACGAGTTTCTTTTCAGGATCCGACCCATAGACGTACCGTTTTTCTATAATCATCTGATTTTGGATCTTAGTTGATTCGCGCATATCCGCCAGCAGGGTCATGATTTCATTCAGGTAATTATTTACCGTGCGGTGGAAAGCCATAAAATTGAACGGCAGCCTGTCAGCATTGGCTAAACGAAGCGTGGCACGCCCGGCTGTTTTAGCCAGCGCAATTCCATAGGCAAAAGTCGGATCCTGGAATCGGAGATAATGATCATATGAATCATAAATGGAATGATATTCGCCACCGCCGCCTTCACCACCAAATCCCAGGTCCAGTGAAGGGATGCCAAGATGTTGAATGAAAGGCGAATAATCCGAGCCCGATCCTAGTGCGTTTAGGATCATGTTTTTCTGGTCTATAATTTCTTTTTTAGCTGCCGGGTTAGCCGCGTTCAGGACCTGGAATGACCGACTTCTTTCCAGCACGCTGACGTTGGTTTGCGGATCCTGAACGTCGCGTGCAACTTCCGTCATAAGGGTTTCCAATGTGTGCGAGCCGCTTGCATATAAAAAACCCCGGGTATTTGAGTCTGAATTAATATACGCCACAACTTTTTGTTGCAGCTCCTGGGCATGCGTTTCCGCCCACTCCGTTGAACCAATGAGTCCTGGTTCCTCGCCATCCCATGCACAATAAAGGATCGTTCGTTTTGGCTTCCATCCGGATTTTACCAGCTCGCTGACGGCGCGGGCTTCTTCCATCAGCGCCACCAAACCACTTACCGGATCGTTCGCGCCATTTACCCATGCGTCGTGATGATTTCCCCGGACTACCCATTGATCGGGTTGTTCAGTTCCCTTTAGCCGGGCAACAACGTTGTAACATGGCACCATTTTCCAATCGAATTGAAGTTTTAAATGAACGCGTGCGGGGCCGGGCCCGATATGGTAAGTAATGGGTAAGGCACCCCGCCACAATGGAGGGGCTACTGGCCCGCGCAATGCGGCCAGCAAAGGCTGGGCATCACCATATGAAATGGGAAGCACCGGTATTTTAAGCAGGCTCGCCGCTTCACTTCTGTTTATTCTTACTGCGCCCGGGGTCGCCCCATAGCCCGGTGTTAACGGATCACCTGGGGCAACGGGCAGGTCGAGTACGGAACCCCGCTGAGTTCCCCATTCGCTTTTGTAGGCGCCGAGCGGATACGCCTCACCCTGAAAATATCCATCCTCTTTGGGATCTGAATAGAGGATGCAGCCAATAGCACCATGCTCCTGCGCTACTTTCGGTTTTATGCCTCTCCAGGATCCACCGTATTTGGCGATGACTATTTTACCTTTCACATCAATCCCCAAACGTTCCAGGTATTCATAATCATCAGGAACCCCGTAATTGACAAACACTAATTCACCGGATACGTCTCCGTCTGGTGACCAGCAATTGTATACCGGTAGTTGCTCTTTTATCTGCGCGGAAGTAGCGTCCTCCCGCAAGGCCGGTTCTGCAAGCCGCGCTTTATATCGTGTTGGAGAAGTCAATTCCAGATACCTTACCCGAGGCGTTGGGAATAATACTTCGAAAGTTTCAATCTCGGCTTCATATCCCCAACTGCGAAAATAATCCCGTATCATTTCCGCGTTTTTTTTACCGTATTCCGATCCTAAATGGTGAGGCCGCGCGGAAAGGTTTTTCATCCATTGCCGAAGGTTTGATGCTTTGAGGAAGCTATCGAATTTTTGCTCTGCCTGCCATTCGGTTACAGCATTGTCTTGGGTAAAACCCGAAAGCGTCTGGTTTTGTGAAGAGGCCTGGAGGGAGATCAAAAGGAAAATTAACAACGCATACTCGCGCATAGATTGATGGATTGATTGACCTTAAATATAGCCGAAAGCTGGGGCTGTAGCGATAAAACGACCCGATTTTCCAGAAAGCGAAGCCGCTCGATTCCGGTAACTAACCCGATACCCAAGGAATAGCCGATCCGGAAACTTAAATTTTTCTGATTTTTTCTGGCCGGAAGTGCAGAAAAACCCACAAAATAAACTTTTGTATGAAATTAATTAGCCGATATCACGCGCTTAAGGCCGGTTCGGCATTAAATTATTATACAGCTGCTGGAAGAGCTATTCGCCTTGAATCAAATGATGGCACAAAAGAAGGGCTGGACCTGGGATTTTGAACCGGAATTATTCTGGTTGAAGGGGTCGTTGCGCCAGTTGTGGAGCGATCGCCAATGGCTGCTCATAATTGTTCGAAAAGATCTCCTTATCTACAACCAACAAACTTTATGGGGGCCAGTGTGGACAATTTTTCAGCCGATTAATATTTCTGCAGGCGCAGCCAGAGCATAATATGTTTAAGCAATTTTATCAAAAGATCAAAAATATCCGTCAGCCGAAAGCGGCCATACTGATGTATCACCAGGTTTGCCAGCGCAAGAATGACCCTTGGGAGCTGGCTGTTCATCCTGATCATTTCCATGACCAGCTCGACTACCTTAAAAAAAATTTTACGGTGGTTCCTATTGGGGAGCTTGCCACAAGCATGTCCAATAATACCATTCAGCCCAGAACCATCGCGATAACGTTTGACGATGGCTTTAAAGATAATTACATAAGCGCGGCGCCAATGCTCGATTACTATGATCTCCCCGCCACATTTTATGTTGCCACGACCGCCATGAAGGACCGGAAAATTTACTGGTGGGAGGAGCTTCAGGATATCCTATTTCAGAGCGAAGTGCTTCCCCGGGATTTCGAAATGAATATTCAGGGTGAGTTGTTACGCTACACATTTAAATCTGACCGGGCACTTGATAAACGATTGATGAATCAGATCCATGCATGGAACTACCATCTCCCGATACCCAATGAACGCATAGCTTTTTACATGATGTTGTGGCGACGTATTAAACCCATGGCATATCACCATCAGAATACGATCATCAATGAAATTAAATCGTGGGCTGGTGCGGGAGAGACCTCTGGCCAGGCGGAGACAATGGATATCCGTGAAATGCAAATGTTAAGTCAGAATGCTCTTTTTTCAATAGGCGCCCATTCCGTGCATCATGCCATGCTTGCCGAACAAAACGTCAACGACCAGGCTTTTGAAGTCAGGGAAAGTAAACGTCAGATCGAAACCTGGCTTGGAAAACCGGTGAAGGGCTTTGCCTATCCATATGGAAATTACAATGCGGTAACCCAAACGTTGCTAAGAGAGGCAGGTTTTGAGTATGCCGTATCCACTGAACAAAAACTGATTACTGCACAAGATGACCGGTTCGCTCTGCCGCGTATCCAGGTTAAAAACTGGTGCGTGTATGAGTTTGCTTCTAAAATAAACGAAATGGTGAATTAATGTGATTAAAATGAAAAATGCAGATCGTCCTTTAGTCTCAATAGTCTTGTGCTTTTACAATGAACAAGCGTTCCTTGATGAAGCCATTCAGAGTGTAATGTCACAATCCTATGATCATTGGGAACTATTCCTGGTGGATGATGGCTCGTATGATGACAGTGTGTCTATTGCCAAAAATTATGCGGCACAATTTCCGGATAAAATAAGTTATCTGGACCATACTTATCATCAGAACAAAGGACTGAGTGCCAGCCGCAACGCCGGCATTAAGAAATGCAAAGGCGACTATGTCGCTTTCATTGACGCGGATGATGTTTGGTTGCAGGATAAACTTGCCTGCCAGCTGGAGGTTTTCAGGAATAACCCCAAAGTTACTGTGGCTTTGGAGGCCTCCCTCTACTGGAACTCCTGGAAGGGAAATAATATACCTGATGAGGTCATTGAGGTGGGGGCGAAGGAAGGTGTTTATCAAGCCCCTGAGCTGATGCTTTTGCTCTCTCCGTTAGGAACGGGCGCTACGCCTTGCCCATCTGGTATTATGGTTCTACGCGCGGTGCTACGGCGCTGCGTATTTGAGGAGATGTTCAGGGGAATGTATCGGTTGTATGAAGACCAGGCTTTTTTGTGCAAGCTATATTTGAAGGAGGTAGTCTATGTGTCAAAAGCTTGTCATAGTAAGTATCGCCAGCGTCCTTCTTCGCAGGTTTCTTCGGTTCATGAAACCGGGAATTATCATACCGTTCGAAGTTATTATCTCTATTGGCTAAAAGATTACCTGCACAGCCAGCCTTATCATTATAAATCGGTCGATCGGCTGCTAAGAAAAGCACAGATGCCTTATCGGGAACCGTTGTTGTACAAAGTGATGGTTGATTTTCCCAAACAAGGCAGGAAGATTCTCATCCGGTTATTAATCAGACTGGGTATCTTAAACTACAGCAAGTCATGGTAACGCCTCGTGTCACGGTACTGATGCCTGTGTACAACGCCGGGCAATTTTTAAATGAAGCGATTGACAGTATTCTCAGTCAGTCTTTCAAACATTTTGAATTCCTGATCATTGACGATGGCTCTACCGATAACAGTGCCGCTATTATAGAATCTTATAAAGACCCGCGGATTCGTTTTTTGCGCAATGATAGAAATATGGGAATTACGCCCACCCTGAACAAAGGCATTTCGCTGGCATCGTGCGAACTGATCGCTCGAATGGATGCCGATGATATCAGCCATCCGTCACGCCTGCAAAAGCAATATGGTTTTATGAAGCGGAATCCGGAGCACGCTATGCTTTCAACCTTGGTACGCGTGATCAGTAAGGACAAAAAATTCATCTGGCTTGAGCGTTATCGCAGTAATTCTTATTACTACAATCTTACATTTGAATGCTGGATGTATCATCCGACTATTATGTTCCGGAAAACCCCGGTTGAGCAGGTCGGTATGTATTCTGAAGATTATGATCTTTTCTGGAAGGTGTCTACCCGATTCCGTATTGGTAATCTTGCCGAACCTTTGGTGGATTGCCGCATTTCACCCACCAGTTTGAATAGCGTTTTAAGAAAAACGGAATGTGGAATAGCCAATGAACGAAATGTGCTGCGCAATTTCCGGTATTATGTGGGTGAGGATTTCCAGATTTCCCGCGAGGCGCTGGAATGCCTGCGACATAATTTCCGACCGATAGTAAATCGTTACAGGCTCCAGGCAGTAATGGAATCGCTTTCAGCGCTGGATGTCATTACCGAAAAAATTCTGCAAAAGGAAAATATCAACCGGGAGGTAAAGTCGATCAGGCGCGCCAGATTTTTAAAGCGCAAGTTTATTTTAAACAATCTTGCGAAAAGTTTACCTGTGATACAGGGGGTAGAACTATTGGTTCGCACGCACGCGTGGATTACCTTATTTACCCTGATGAAAAACTTTTTGAAATGGCAGTTAAGACGACAGGCAAATATATTTCTCAGCCAAAACACGGGAACACGATTTAAGACAATCAGTTCGCAAGGAGCCAGGAGTTCCTGAATATCAACATCGGGGAAAGCTTGCCATTACCTTTGTGCCTGGTGAGGATGCGTCAGATGTGTGTTGTTAAAGATCGCGCCCTGCATTTAAGTTTTCTTTCTTTTCAAAACCTTCCCGACTGCTTCGATAATGTTTTCGACGCCAAGGCCGTATTTAATTAAAAGCTGCGTGGGCGTACCGCTTTCGCCGAATGAATCATTAACCGCTACCATCTCAATGGGCGACGGATTAAATCGTGAAAGAACCTGTGCGACTGAATCACCCAGTCCACCATTCATTTGGTGCTCTTCACAAGTTACTGCACATTTGGTTTTTTGTACGGATGTCAGGATCGCATCCCTATCCAGGGGTTTGATGGTGTGAATATTAATGACTTCGACGCTGATTCCCTTCTCAGCCAGTTTGGCCTCCGCCTCAATAGCCGTCCACACCAGGTGACCGCAGGCAAAAATAGTCACATCTTTACCTTCAATCATTTTATCCGCCTTGCCAATGGTGAAAGGCCTGTCAGGCGTAGTAAATATCGGCCAGCTGGGTCTTCCAAAACGCAGGTATGCGGGCCCGACATGCTCGCCTAACGCCAGCGTTGCCAGGCGGGTTTGATTGTAATCACAAGGTACTATCACCGTCATCCCTGGAAGCATTCTCATCATTCCGATGTCTTCCAGAATCTGGTGGGTGGCGCCATCCTCGCCGAGAGTAACGCCCGCGTGGGAGGCACATATTTTTACATTTTTTCCAGAATAGGCGATTGACTGGCGAATCTGATCGTAAACTCTGCCCGTGGAAAAATTCGCAAAGGTGCCGGTGAAAGGAATTTTGTCTCCGATTGTCATTCCCGCTGCGATGCCCATCATATTGGCTTCCGCAATTCCGATCTGAAAGAATCTTTCCGGAAACTCCTTCTTGAAAGCGTCCATTTTGAGAGACCCGGTTAGATCCGCGCACAGCGCAACTACATTGGAATTCTTTTTCCCCAATTCATGCAGCCCCACGCCAAAACCGGAGCGCGTATCTTTCTTTTCCGTAAAAGTGTATTTCATGTTATCATCAGTATCAAATGCTGGCGTGAAAGTCGGAAATATATTTTGAAAGGCCAGCACCTCCGGGTTGAATCTGTTAACGATTTGTTAAACCTTTTTAAATCCTGCCTTCACCCTCAACTTAAAGGGCTATTCACCGTAAACCTAAATAACGCACCCAAACGCTTCATGCAACATCAGCATCGTAAATATATTCTCTGGTTTTTAATCGGTCTTGTTATTGCGCTGCTCCCCTGGATTGTTTTATCCTCATAGGCGCGTTTCTAAAACATCTTCACATTCAACGTCTGCCCGGCGGTTACGGTGAAATTCTTTATGGCCGTATATTTACTGCCCTTGCTTTGGCGCGCTCTGAAGGCTATTTTATAATTTCCAGGCAACAGGTTTAACGAATGCCTTGTCTTAGCCTCATCTAAAGTGCAAACCCATTTCGATTCTCCTGTCGCTAAAATCTCAAACAGACTTCCATAACCCGCGGCCAGTGTATTGATATTCACGGCAGCAGATGAGGGTATACTGATGGTCACAGTCTTGTCCGCTGTCAGTGAAACCGGAAATATTCTTCGCGGAAGCGTTAGCGTTTCCACTTCGTATTCACCCTGAAGATAACGGTTGGGTTGGCTGCTGTTCTGCTGATGAAGAATCTCGCTTTTTCCCTTTTCGCGCACAATCAATAAAAAAGGATTTCCCTTCCCCTCTGGCTTTACCACCAACGTTCCCTGAGGCGCCGCAATCGTGATCACATTGTGTTTTCCATTCACGATTTCCAGATCTTTATAAATAACCGTTGGCAGGGTGTTCACAATAACATAATAAGAAAGCACGGGATCAATCTGCACAGAATCCGGGTTACCCGAAGGATCGCGATAGTGTACGAATTCATACGCTGCGGCACCGGTCATGCTATTCACAAAAGTGATATTGATGTTGCTTTCAACAGGTTGGTTTGCTCCATTCATTAACGCTACGCTCACCGTTGTTTCAGCAAAAGTGGTTTCGATAGATTTGTTCAGAATCTGATGAAAAGAATTGGCGTTTTCTGAATCGATAAATTTCCCTACGCAGTCAAGCACTTTGCCCCCGGATACGCCAAGTCCGATAATAAAAGGTCTGAGAAAAATGCCTTTCTTTTGCAGGTCAATTGACACCTGGCAGGGATCCCCGCCGCATGACTCAACGCCATCAGTGATAAGGATAAGGATATTTCGATAACCCGGGTTTGCAGGAAAATCTTTTGCTGACTGCTCCAACGAATAGGTGATCGGCGTAACGCCCCGGGGTGTGATTTCTTTAATCTTACGGATGATGGCCTGATGATTTTGTTTTCCGAAGGGAATCTCCAGTTGGCTGTCGTTACAGTTATTGGATTGACGGGAATACCGATGCCCATACACCCTAAGCGCCAATTCCACTTTGGGATCGATGCGCAAAGAATCGACCAGTCTGGAAAGAATATTTTTCGCGACATCCATACGCGATTGGTCATTTCCCCACTGTGCATTCATGCTTCCGGATCCATCCAAAACGAACAGGATCCTCGTTTTCTCGGGAAGGGCCTGCTGAATGCGATGTTGCCCCATTAAAGATAAATTAAGAAAAAGCGGGCATAAAATTGAGAAAATTCTGACGATTTTGGAAGTTCTCATCGCATCATTTTCAATATAACTGAATAATCGGCTTTTGCGTATGTGAGGCGATGCGAGTGAATATCAAAATAAAAATGCCAGCAGTTCTGGCATTTAATAAGCATCAATAATCCCCCAGGGTTTCCTGAAGTTGTCCCAATGCTTTTTGAAGTTCATCATCATTGGGTGCGACCCCGTGCCATTTGTGAGAACCCATCATGAAATCTACTCCAAACCCCATATCTGTTTTCATCAGATTGAGGACGGGTTTACCTTTTTTCGTCAAGGCCTTTGCCTTGTCCATTCCTTCAATTACGGATTCAATATTATTCCCGTCAAAAGTCTGTACGGTCCAGCCAAAGGCTTCCCATTTCGCTTTTAAATCCAGCAATGAGAGGATGCTTTCGACGGGTCCGTCAATTTGTTGCCCGTTACAATCGATGGTAGCAATTAAATTATCCAACTTATGGTGAGGCGCATACATGGCGGCTTCCCATACTTGTCCTTCCTGCTGTTCACCATCACCCATCAGTACATAAACGAAACGATCGTCTTTGTTCAGCTTTTTAGCGCGAGCAGCACCTATGGCTACAGACAGACCCTGACCCAAAGATCCGGATGCGATGCGGATGCCAGGCAGATGTTCATGCGTGGCTGGATGCCCCTGCAAACGTGAATTGATTTTTCTAAAGGTGGCCAATTCTTTTGTTTCAAAGTAGCCTGCGCGGGCAAGGGTTGAATACCACACAGGGGATATGTGACCGTTGGATAAAAAGCACAGATCTTCATCCATACCATTCATTTTAAATTTCGGGTCGTGTTTTAGTATATGGAAATACAGAGCGACAAAATACTCAGTACATCCCAAAGAACCACCGGGATGCCCCGACTGACAGGCGTGTACCATCCGCACAATATCCCTTCTTACCTGTGAAGCAATTTTTTTTAAATGATCGAAGTCAGGTGCATGGCTCATGAATGGGTAGTTTGTCGCGAAGATCAAGAAATTTGACTACGCAGCCAAGGATTATTTCCACAAAGACAGGAGGGGAGGGGAGATCACGATTAGTTTTTTGGTTAATGCTGGTGGGGGTATAGAGGTATAAGGGTATAAGGGTATAAGGGTATAAGGAGGATATAGGGTTATAGGGGTATGAGCCCTATACCCTATAAAAGCTTGTCTTTCTTCAGTGATTACCTGGAGGGTTTTTCCAACGCTTTGTCAAGTATTTGCGAAGCGTGATTTTTGGTGTCGACTTTTTCTATGATGTCTTCTATGACACCTTTTTCATTGATCACAAAAGTTACGCGGGCCGTGCCCATGTATTTTCGGCCGTACATGGACTTCTCAATCCAGGTACCATATGCGTCATGAAGCTTTTTATCGGTATCGGCGAGAAGTCTGAAGGGAAGTTTTTCTTTTTCGATGAATTTCTGATGGGATTTTTCTGTATCGGTACTAACGCCTAGAACTTCATATCCCTTTTTGAGCATGGCTTTGTAGTTATCGCGCAAATTGCACGCTTCCGTTGTGCAACCAGGTGTCTGGTCTTTGGGATAGAAATACAAAATTAATTTTTTTCCTTTCAGCGATGAAAGAGCGACCGGATTTCCATCCTGATCATTTACTGTAAAATCGGGTGCTTTATCACCAGGTTTGAGCGTCATTGATTATGGTAATTGATGGCTGTATACGGCGCGGTTTCCGGCCTGATCGGAAACCACAAGTTCAAGTTTTCCTTTTAGTAACTCATCTTTATTCAGGCGTTCAGACCAGATGGTTGAAGTCTTGCTGTCATAGTGCATCAGCAACCATTGGCCATCGATGTTCGCGCGGTACATTGAAATTCCGGAGAGCTCATCACGAATCTTAAACCTCGCAACGTAATTGTTTACTATCACAGGCTTGATAGTGGGCGCGATCGAATCCTGAAGTATTGTGAACTCGCCAAATTCCTGCGTTGAAAAATGAATGGCCCCATTCTCCCATTTACCCCCGAGGTGCGTATAGCTTTTCTCTCCTTCGCGGTAAATCCCCATCGTGTTATCCCATTTGATCTTTTTTGATGGCCTGACGGTTACTTTAATCGTTCTGTTCAGGGGCACGAAGGGGGAACCCAGCGTAAACAATTCAGAGCTATCGGGAAATACTGTATGGTCCGTATTGAGATAAACCGTATCGTAAACGGCATTTGCGGGAAACTGTACATCCATATAGTCACTGTAATATTGGTATGGTGTACCCGATGGAACGGAAGCAACGATTTTAGGCACTACGGATCCGTTGCATAGAACGATGGAATCAGGAAGTTCCTTTCTCAGGTCAATCAGGTAAACAGCGCGATTGTGATTGGCATAGTCGGGTTTAATGATGCGGCTTGCTGTACGGTTGTAAACAACGGCATGGCTACTGTCTACACTGCAAGGCTGACCTGAGACCATCAGAATATTTTCATGGATATCATATTCTGTTCCATTTTTTAAAGGATCGAGCAGGATTGCCTCCTTGTTGAGCGGAGAGGGTCGCAGTTTAAATGAAACCTGGCTGGCATTCCCATAGGCATCCTTCAGTGACACATCCACCGAAGCATCCTTCCCCGGTTTAATTTTTATCTTTCCGTTGCCGGGAGATTTGTCATAAAAATTCAGCCCATTCCCGTCATCGAGGTACAGCTTATAAAAACGGCTTCCGCTGTTTCGGAGGGTTTTAAAATCCATTACTGTGAGCACGCTTCTCCCTTTTGAAATATTAATTTTGTCGATCGACTGATTAAAAATCAACTGGCTATCAACGCGCACTTCGATGTAATTTACACCACCATAGAATCGGCTGTCGGGCGCTAGCCTATCTTTCGCCAGTATTTCGACACCGATATTTCCGTTCGCAAGGATAGGCACTTCAAATTCAAAATTAGTGCCCACACGTTTTGCATAGAATTCAAACCTTCCGAAACGGTCATTGATTCGTGAATTGATGTCAAGGGTGCGCAGCGCTATTTTCTCAACCGTGGGAGGAAGCTCGTCAGTTATCTCTTCGAAACTTTCAACCATAAGTGGATTCAGTGCGAAGTTATTTCGGTCGCGTATATCAAAATGAAGATGCGGACCTCCTGAAGATCCGGAATTGCCGGATAATGCCACCGTGTCACCACGCTTCACCGGAAACTGATGTGCTTTCAGGTAAAGGTTAACATTGGCTGTTTTTTTACGATATTGCTCGGTGAGTACATACTCCGCGAGGTCACCGCTGAATTTATCAAGGTGAGCGTACAGGGTAGTATAACCATCAGGATGGGTTATGTACAAGACATTACCATAACCTGATGGACTCACAGAAACCCGGGATACATAGCCACTTTTGGACGCTAATACTGGTAGGCCAATAATATTGTTTGTCCGGATATCCAGACCAGAATGAAAATGGGTGTTGCGCAATTCGCCCATCGTGCCAGCCAAAGATCCAGGTAAGCCGGGATTAATGGGGTATAAAAATGTTTCTCCGGCGGGAAATTTGTCTTCCGGAGGGCTAAACTGAGCTGTAGAAAAAAATGGACAAACTGCCGCTACAAAAGCAACAATTATCCTACTTAACCTCAAATTCCAGTAATTTTTCATTTTCTATATAGGCGGACAATGTATCACCAACGCGAACAGGTCCGACCCCTTTTGGGGTTCCTGTAAAAATTAGATCTCCGGTGCGTAGTGTAAAAAATTTTGAGAGATACGAAATTATGTAATCAAAGCTGAAAATCATAAGGCTGGTATTGCCTTGCTGGCAAATATCGCCATTAATGGCTAAGCTGAAGTTTATTTCTTTTAAATTTTTTAATTCCACTACCGGGATAAACCTGTCTGAAATCGGGGCTGACCCATTAAAACCCTTAGCAATATCCCAGGGCAACCCTTTCTCTTTAGCCTTCTGTTGCAAGTCTCGTGCCGTGAAGTCGATCCCTACCCCAATGGAATCGTAATATTTTGATGCGTACTTTTCATGAACATTTTTTCCTTCTTTGCAGATGTGTAGGACAAGTTCTACTTCGTGATGAATATCCTTTGAAAAATCGGGATAGTAAAACGCCGCATTGTTGCGCAAAAGGGCGGTATCGGGCTTGGTAAAAATTACCGGCTCATCAGGTCTTTCATTGTTCAGTTCTTTAATATGTTCTGCATAATTGCGTCCGATAGCAAATATTCTCATCCAATAGACTTTTTGATAATTTCTGGCATAAATCTAGTAAATGATTAATTGGTATAGATTCAACTTTAAACTAAATAATACATCCATGATTAAAAGGGTAATTATATTTTCTTTCCTGGGACTGATGCTTTACGGCTGTTCGAAGGTAGCGGTAACGGGTCGCCAGCAATTAAGCCTCGTTTCCAACACAGACATCATACCCATGGCTGACCACCAATATGATTCCGTGGTCAGGACAGCAAAGCTCTCAAATAACCAGCAACAAACGGCGATGGTAAAAAATGTGGGTGCGAAAATTCAACGGGCAGTAGAAATGTATATGGCTCAGAATAAGGCATCTTCCGAATTACAGGGTTTTCAGTGGGAGTTCAATCTGATTGAGGATGATAAAATGGTGAATGCCTGGTGTATGCCGGGCGGAAAAGTTGCTTTTTATACCGGTATCATGCCTATCTGTCAGAATGAAGCTGGGGTATCGGTGGTAATGGGTCACGAAGTAGCCCATGCTATTGCCAATCACGCGCGTGAACGCATGAGCCAGGGAATGGTTGCAAACGGACTGTTGGGAACATTGGGCGCGGCATTCGGTCAAAATCCTACATTGACAAAACAAATATTTTTTCAGGCGGTGGGCGTGGGGGCCCAAGTGGGTATGTTAAAATTCTCACGACAGCATGAGTCAGAAGCCGATAAGATCGGCCTCATATTTATGGCTATGGCCGGATATGACCCAAAGGAAGCTCCGCGTTTTTGGGAAAGGATGTCTTCGCAGAGTGGCGGAGGCCAGCCTCCTGAGTGGTTGTCAACGCACCCATCCCATAGCTCCCGTATAAAAGATCTCAACGCCGCCATTCCGGAAGCCATGAAATATTATAAAAAACAATAACTTCCAGGATGACCAATTTTCTTATCCATAAAAAGCCAGGGATGATATTTTTCCTGGCTTTTTGTTTTCTTTCTGGTTATAGCCAGCACGCGGCGGAAGCTATCAGCGAAATTGAACAGCACCGTAAAAAACAGGGAGAGACTTTTCGCAACAAGGACGAATCGCCCCTGCCGAAGGCTGATCGCAAAAAGTTCAAAGGTTTAAAATATTATGCAGTCGATTTAAAGTACCGGGTGAAGGGCACATTTATTAAAAATGAGCATCCGGTTTTATTCAAAATGAAAACGACTACCACACGTTTACCGGACTATGTAAAATACGGTGAGGTTCATTTTCAGATCGACAGTCAGTCGTATAAGCTGGAAGTATATCAGAGTCCGGACATCATGCAGCGCCCGGGTTATCAAGATTATTTATTTATTCCTTTTACAGACCTCACGAACGG
>JBDSIM010000335.1:0-12872 GCA_039917935.1 Cyclobacteriaceae bacterium
AACATGTTCGCGAGAATTGATAATATTGTCCAGATTACTACACAGGTTATTACAAAAAACTGTACGCTCACATGAAAAGTTGTTTTATTATTCTTCTTATTTGGTGCAATGTTCAAATCGGTTATGGGCAGGAATGGCAAACCCTGACACCCAAAAATAATTGTACGGATCGTCATGAAAACGCTTTAACGGCTGTAAAGAATAAACTGGTTCTGGTAGGAGGTCGGGGGATAAAGGCCGTCGAGTCTTTTGACCTTAAATCTAAAACGTGGACAAAACACGCTGAAACGCCCATTGAAATGCACCATTTTCAGGCGGTTGCTTATAACAACGAACTTTGGGTTCTAGGTGCCTTTACCGGAAGATATCCGCACGAGACCCCTATCCCGAACATCTATATCTTTAATCTTGAAAAAAATGAATGGCGTATGGGGCCCGAGATACCTGAGGACAGGAGGCGAGGCGCCGCTGGGGTATTTGTACACAACCATAAAGTTTACATTATTTGCGGAATACAGGATGGTCATTGGGATGGTCATGTGTCCTGGCTGGATGAATTCGATCCCAGAACAAATCAATGGAAAAAATTACCAGATGCGCCGCACCAACGCGATCATTTGCATGCTGCGGTGATCGATGACAAAGTATATCTGGCAGGAGGCCGCAGATCAACTGCGAAGATCGGGCAAGTTCTGAACCTTACCGAATCTGCTGTTGACGTCTTTGATTTAAAAACCAACCGTTGGACCACCCTCAGCGAATCCAACAACATCCCCACCAAAAGGGCCGGTGCCGCCTCCGTTGCGCTGGGTAAAAAGTTGCTGGTCATAGGGGGTGAAAGTGATGCGCAGATCACTTCCCACAATGAGGTGGAAGTATACAATACCAAATCTTCCGTGTGGGAAAAATTTCCATCATTAAAAGCAGGACGCCACGGAACCGGTGCGGCGGACATTAATGGTAAGATCTACATTGTCGCAGGATCGGGTAACCGCGGAGGTGGTCCGGAATTGAATTCTATTGAGGTGTTGGAAATACGGGACTAGGTAATAAGAAGTTTGAAGTTGTTTAAAGTTTGAAATTCAAAGAACCTTTTAAGCTCAAGCACGGATACAACTTCGAATCGAAATCACCGAACCCCTTAGGGATGAAAAATTTTGTAACCCCCGGTTTCAACCGGGGCCCAAGGTAGATTGAAAATCTGTGCCATAGGAAACGTCGATCGCGGCTTCACATTATTTGGCACACGATCGCTGAACGTTGATCTGGAGTAAAGTTTACGCACAGAATGCCAGAATCAATAGTTTACCTGACAGCAGTGCGTTAGCCATTAAGCTTTATGGTTTAGGGCACTGCCCTTTAAAATCTCATGATATTGTTTTTTGTATTGTTCGAGGGTGTCAGGTTTTCTGGAACGATCGGCTTGAAGGGTTGACATCAAAAGATTTAGCGATTGTATCTTCGCTCCTATCTCGTTTAACAACGCGGTTTTGTCGGTTACCCCCATGGTCGTCATTTTAATTTAAAGTCAGTGTTAATATCCGGCGATGCCTCTGATAAATTATTATCTTGGCGAATTATTTCAAAATTATAAACTATGTCACTGATTAAAAATACCAGGCCGCTTCTTTTAATATTTCTGCTCTGCGCTTTTTGCGCAGACTCGTCCAGATTGGAACATAATCCCGCTGAATCGTACAAAGCAGTGAACGCCTTTTCAAAATTAACCTTTAGCCGGCCGGTTGACCTTCAGCACCCTCCTGACAACACCAACCGTATATTTGTCGTTGAGCAGCCAGGGGTCATTTCTGTATTCCCTAATAACCCCTCGGCGTCAGCGAAAAAACAGTTTCTCGATATCCAGTCAAAGGTAGATGATGAGGGTAACGAGGAGGGGCTGTTGGGTTTGGCTTTTCATCCTGATTACAAATCGAACGGATATTTTTATGTCAACTACACGGCTTTAAATCCTAACCGAACCGTAATCTCACGATTTAAGGTTTCGGCACTGAATGCAGACCAGGCCGATCCCTCAAGTGAACAAGTGATCCTTACTTTTGAACAACCCTATAGCAACCATAATGGCGGACAAGTTTCATTCGGCCCGGATGGCTATCTGTATATCGCAGTGGGCGATGGGGGTTCAGGAGGAGATCCCGATGATCATGGACAAAATCGCGCAACCCTCCTTGGCTCTATCCTCCGGATTGATGTGAACAAACAGGAGAATGGAAAACAATATGGCATTCCCGCGGATAATCCTTTTGCGAAAAATACAAACCGATATCGGGAAGAGATCTATGCCTATGGCATGAGGAATCCGTGGCGCTTCAGTTTCGACACACAAACCAAAAGGCTCTGGACCGGCGATGTCGGCCAAAATGCTTACGAAGAGATTGACATCGTCGAAAATGGCGGAAATTATGGCTGGAATACAATGGAAGGAAAACATTGCTTCGAGCCCAAAAATAACTGCAATACTTCAGGTCTAAAATTACCCATACACGAGTATGGCAGAGATCAGGGCCTGTCAATAACGGGAGGATTTGTTTACCATGGACCGACTTTATCCGAATTGAAGGGAAAATACATTTACGCTGACTATGCAACACGCCGCATCTGGGCACTTGAACACACTTATCTAAACAAACCAGTCAACACACAACTTCTCGAAGCAGATTTTAATATTTCATCCTTTGGTGTTGATCAGGAGAATGAGCTTTATTTATGCGCTTTTGATGGGAAGATTTACAAACTACAGAAATGATCAGAATCGGAATCCTCCATTAGAATGATATACATTCCTAAATAATAAAAATTATAAACGTTTCCAACATTCGCTATAGGGCTCTTCCGCATGAACGGATTATTGGATTACACCGATAACGTTTGCGGTATTGATTTATTAATACAATGATAATTATGATTGTTATTCCATAAGTTCTTTTATAAACGTCCTTTGTAGGAGTTTTTATAAATCGGCCTTATGAAATTAGCATTGAGCAAAAGAAAAAACATCTCACTCCTTGAAAAGGATTTATTAATACTAGAAACTATTAATAAGCTCGGGCCTTGCAGTTCTACCGAGGTAAAGGAGAATCTGTTTAAAAATGAGGAACTGCTTTTTGTAATGAGAGCTATGCATACGCTTGTTGAAAGAGGACTTCTGGACAGGATTTCAATTAAAGGAAAAATGTTATACAGAACGAAAAGAAATTACAATATTGTGAAACCTTATCTTAAAGCAGATCTTTAGCACGCTCCAAAACAGCATTAACTGAGATCTTATTCTTGTAAACTTCGTTTGTTAATAGTGACTTCCGAGAATGATCCTGAAATTTTTATTAGAACGATCCAAACTTTTAGCGAGGGAGAGAAGATGAAAATCGTCAGTAAAGTCAGGATGTGGACAGAATTTGACAGATACCCCAACCTCATTTTTGCCCAGCCAATGAACAGGTCCAGAAGGTAGATTGCAGGAACGGATCATGCCGGTAGAAATATTGAATGGCTGGCGTTCGGTAACCCCGTAGGGGTGATGAATTTTGTAACCCCCGGTTTCAACCAGGTTTCAACCGGGGGTCCAGGGTAGAGTGAAATGTGTGCCATAGGAACCCTCGATCGGGCTTCACATTATTTGGCACACGATCACCGAACCTTGATCTGGAATAAAGTTTACTCCAATGATCTCGATCGAAGTTGTAAGCCGTGGTTGAACTTTAAAGTGTACTTTGAACTTCAAACTTGGAACTTTGAACGATTCAAAGGTTTAGTTGCTTTTTAAAAAATAGACCAAAGAACGCTAATTTTCAATTCTTGATATACTCCGGCGGAATTTTGGCTGCCTGCCTCGCCAGCAACTTCCACTGACCTTTTTGTTTTTGCCAGATCATCAGGATAATGATATCAATTTTACCCGGTGTACTTTTATTGTAGGAATCTCCGAGTAGGCGGTGACGGACAATGGCGGTATTACCAACCACCCTGATGTTTTGATCCTGAAGCGTGATTGCCGTGAAAATAGAGTGGCCAAGAACAAACTCATCCACAAAAGCGCTTTTATCCTCGATCATTCCACTTGAATGTCCATAGCTCAATTCTTTCGCAGCCAGGCTTTCCAGTACAAGTCTGTCTGGCCTGATCATTACCTGACGAAGCCTCTCAACCTGCCGGGCCACTTCATTTTCCTCATCTGATTGAGCTTGGCAGACTGTTGTCAGCAACACGAACAGAAATATTCCCTTTATCATAAGGCGTGTAAAATAAGCAATTTCAAAAAATCTTTCAACTTCTGATGGGAATGCAGGTGAGTCAGATTTTATAAGGTCAAGGTTATGGTAGAATACATAAATGAGATTTAGTTAAAGTGTTTGGTTTAGGTTAGGCACTGGGGTTAAGTGCAATGCCGTTGTTCCCAATGTTAAGCAATAGGAGTTAAAAAAGCAATGGCAAAGGAATGCAAAACCATCGATTGTTGTGTGTTGTTTTTATGTCGTTCTGAATGTTTGACGGACCGAATCTGCCACCACACCAATGACGGATGATGGAAATTTTGGATGGGTCTAAAAAAAAACCGCTCTATACCATGCGATTTGATCGGTTTTGATTTACCCCCCTCTGCTAAAGCTTCGCCGGGCGCGGCAGACCGGAGCGGTCGAATATCGAACCCTTTCATTAATCCATTCGTGGACTTTGAGTTTCGTTCTTCGTTGTCTAATATTATTTGATAACGCTAAAACATTTCTAGAATAGTTGCGAAGGATTAATTGTTAACAACTCCTTCCAGGGTAAGCCATTATTTCCAACAAGCAGAATCTTATCTGGGTCATGCATTTTTCTGAAGGCTTCCATTCCGGGTGCTTTTTGCGTTGCTCCGCTTTTCACTTCGATCCCTATCACTTTGCCTCTCTTTTCAAGTACAAAATCGACTTCATCGTTTCGGTACCTCCAGTAATGAACGGTGTATCCATGACTAAGCTGATGATTGACAAGGTGTGCCCCGATAGCAGCCTCTACCCATCTTACCCACCGGTGGATGACCTTCATCAACGGAGAGATAGGCGCCGAGCATGGCGTCAATGCTTTCAGCGGTTTGCTTTTTGACCAGACCATCAAGGTCATGGCAGAGCTGCAAACGCGAGTTCAAAAGCCTGTAGGCATTGTCGTAGTAAGCTTCAGAAAGAAGCCATGCGCGATATTGAAGGAGCTCAAGCATTGTTGAGCACTAAAACCGACGATAATGGAGGGGCTTTAGGACGGGGTTTCGGGCCGCCTTAGGTCGCTGTAGACGTACCGGTGCATTGATCCGATCACTTCCGGTTTAGAAAGCGTCACAATGTTCTTTAAATAATCTGTTTGTTCTTCGAAGAAAAGTTCTCTTAATGGTGTCAGGAAAGAATCGAATTCCTCTCGAGGGGTGGCCTGATCGATCTTCTTCCAGTACTCACTTTTGGTTAAAAACTGTCGTGTTATTTGGTCATTATTCTTCGAAAGATAGGCGACCCTGATTTTTACCTGGTGAATACCCGTGAGGCGTCCATGGGTAAATGTATTGCGATAACGAACTATAACAATTTGTTGATCCTCCGTAAATAGCCTGATCCTTCTTTTGATACTCTCTACGAGGTTTCCGAACTGATAGAGGTATTGTTCGCAATTCTTCAGGCCGCGATGCCGGGCCTGCCCCAACAAGAAAAGGTATTGTTGTTGTTCTTCATTTACTGTGTCTAAGCAGCTGGAGAACCACAGACAGAAAATACGGTTTTTGATCTCCGGGATATTAAGTTCAGGATTAAAGAGTAGCTCATTCCAATTGTTAGCAAAAACTGCGTGATCGCTGATAGTGGTATATATGATATCTACAATTTCTGCATCGCTGCAGTTCTTAAGAAAATCGCTCATCCAGTAAATATACCTCGGGGAAAGGGGCTGTTACAACTTGTCTTCAAACACAACATCATAATACATCGGTGCCTGCTGTAGTAGAGCGCTGGGTCCTGTCTTCCAGGGCTGGGCGAAGTATCCGCGAATGCGATTGATCATGTGCACGGCAAGCTCTGTGCAATAAGGATGCTTTAATGCGGCCCGCTTTCTTTTGCCAATCCAGATCCTGCGGAAGGTGAGAATGTAAACAAGATGATGAAACAGGGCGCCCCAGTAATCGTATCGTCTGCCGATCGTTTCTTCCGCCAGCTTTTCATAGAAGTATTTCTCCGCGGTTGTTTGAGTCTGAAAACTATTATCTCATCCCCGTGAAGGCGTGAAAAATCTCTGGCCACCACCTTGTGTCAGCCTCGTAGAAGAGGCCTTCGACAATTGTCCCCGCATGGTGATAATACACGCCATCAAAGAATTGAATGAGCTTTGCCAGGAGCCACCGGTACCAGGTGGAGAAGTTGTTTACTTTAACCAGAAAGATGTCGCGGTTTCAAATGTCATATGCACAATCCAGCGCAGCATCAACGACTGTGAATGAAAAACCAACCTGGGTGGACGAGCTTATTGCCGCGCAAGACAGACGAATGGACCGGGTCAAGGTCATCAATGTTGTTACCGAAACTGAGGCGGGAATTAAAACGGTTAATAAGATCAGGGCTGACGCGGATGTTTAAAAACGATCAATGCTCTACCAATCATCATCCTTACTATCTTCGCTGATGTACTTTTGAAGGGAAAATAAAAGAGCTGAACAATGAGCTTCAACTGATTCTTTGACATTTACCGCATGAGCGCGTGTCCTGAATTCACCGTTGTTCTTAAGAATGTAGGTACACCAATTTCTTTGAAGGAACGGACATTTTTAAGCGTATCAACTTAACTATATCGCATAATAAAGAGGTCATTCCCTACAGAAAGACGTTATTAAGAACGGAGTTGGAGGCTGAGACCTTTATTAACACACTTCAAATCTCCAATGACGCAACGCGACAGGACGCGGCCGGTTTAAAATATGGGTCAATTATTGACGTAGATACTTATAGGGACTACCCGTCTCCGAACAATTTTATGGATCGGTTCAAGGACGAGATTAACAACGGTCATAACATCGAAAAACAAATATTCTGGGATTTGTTAAACGACGACATGAAAGCTGAACTAAAGCCTACATTTCAATAAACGCTTCTAGGACTATGAAAAAGAGAACGTCTTTAATTAAGGCTTTAAGCACCCAATCAAATTCTGCAGGAATATTAATCATGATGGGAGTGGCTTTGACGAATGACGCAGAATTGGACGCAGATAAAATAGCGAACTATTACAAGTTTGAGGACTATCACAGTCCATACGAGGCGACGGATTTCGAGCTCTTTGCGCCGTTGGAGAATCGATCTCTATCTTTAACAGGCGCAAATCGTTCGTTTTCCGATGAGCAGGTAATATTGGATTTTGCGAATAAGCTGTTGGCCTCACAGAAGGAGTTAGACCAAGACATCAAGAAAGCTTTGCGGCATGGTCGGTGGGACTTGCTATGAAGCTGGATGATATCAGTATTTACCTCCCAAAATACCTATCACAGCAATCTTATAATGCCTTAATAACTTCCTTAAAGGACTTTCCTAAAGTACTGCACGACAAGTTTTATACGACCAGGCTAGAAGATGCTCAGGTGATTTTTCAGGGGGATGGGATAACGCGGTATATGTCCAGCTTCCTTCCTTAAAGGCCAAGGAAGTTAATGCAATGGTTCTCTCAAATACCTGCGATATAGATCCAAGCAACGAAAGGGTGTTTGACTCAAGGATGATCTACTCACCTATAATCGAAATCTCTTCTTACGTATCATTCCTTGAGAAGTCCGTTCGGAAGACGCCAGACTATATAGTATCTCACCTCGCGAGCATTAGAGCGCAGCAAATGACCTCAATTTTTTATTTACCGTCGATCCACGGACAATTAAACGAATCGATTGTTTTTTTTGATGACATTCTAAACTTACCATCTGACCATATCCCAGCTGGAGAAGTAAAAAGCCGGCGAGTATTTACCCTCAGCGACTACGGCTACTACCTCTTTCTTTTCAAGCTCTCATTTCATTTAACCAGGATTCAAGAAAAGGTGGACAGAGAGGCCGGCTCAATAATCACCTGACGGATTCCGTAGAGTGGACAAACCGGCGGGAACCAGCAAAGCTCGATCGTATCTCAAGGTATTTTACAAAGTCAACCTTGCTGAGTTTTGAGTAATACTCTCTTTCAAAAAGTTCAATGTTCATTGGCTTATCCTTAATGCGGTTATCAATGATGATCTGATTTGCTTTCGATCGGGCATTGTTGATGAGGATATTATAGTTATTAACGAGCGGATCCTTTTTGAAACGAGCCTGGCATCCTGAGTTCTCATTGAATCGATCCGGTGGCCAGGAAAGCGCCAGGCCGATATGAATTTTTTTCCGATCGATGATCACCTGCAGGTAGACAGCGCACGTCTTGTCCTTCCTTGGCCTCGTCGTATCGATCTTAAGTTTGATTGATTGACCATAAAATTTGTGAAACACAGTGAAACCTTAGTGAAAAATTGTGAAACATCCATACGATTTTAAACCCCGTTCCTGCTATAGAAACGGTTTTTTTTAATCAAAATCCAAATATTGTGACCCCGGCAGGAATCGAACCTGCATCTTCAGAATCGGAATCTGAAATTCTATCCATTGAAATACGGAGCCTGAATTGGTTAACCTGCTGCTTGACATTTGCTGACAGCCGATTGCCGGTTAATCAGGTGCAAAAATAATGGAAAGTTGGTGGGTAAAAAATCTTCTGTAAAAAAGCCTACACACAAAATCAGCGTCTATAAGGACACGAACGTCCACCAGCATGCCATTCGGTTAGAATATCTCCGGAATCATGTGAATAAGCGGTATTTTTGGAATTAAAGAAATAATATGTCAAAGGGGTTGCCTGCCGATATTCTTCGATTAATTAAGGAAAAGTCTGGCACTCCCACAAAACATACTTTTCTGACGCTTACCTGGGAAATAACCATGTTCGCTATCCCATTACCATTCCGGTCTTGCGGTCCATCGCTAAAGATTGGTTGCTTGAGCATGCCCATTTGACCTCAAAAGAGTTTACGTCTTTAATTTCGATGTTCATTCAAGCACCGTCTTCAACTGAGAAGACAATAGCCAGAATCATGTTAGGCTATTCGGGTCACGAACAGCGAAAGTTCAATCCTGATATTTTCAATAATTGGTTGGATCATCTCAATGGCTGGGCAGAAGTAGATGCAGTTTGTTCTGGTGATTTTACCATTACCCAAATTCAATCAGATTGGACCCGATATAAAAAGCTATTGATAAAACTTTCCAAAGACGATAATCTGAACAAACGCAGAGCCTCCATGGTATTACTTTGTTCTCCGCTAAGCAAACTGCATGATGATAGGATGGCTGAAACAGCCTTGCAGATTGTAGACCGGTTAAAATCTGAGAGAGCAGTTGTAACAACAAAAGCCATTTCGTGGTTACTAAGAAGCATGGTCAGGCATTACGCGAAAAGGGGGTCACTTTACGTAAAAGAAAACAACGATAGCCCTCCAAAGATTGCAATCCGCGAAACGCTCTTAAAATTAAAAACTGGCAAGAAGACCAAAACCATTTCTTCAGCTCGTTAAAGCAAAATAAAATTGGACTGCCCGAAATGAATCTTTCATCTTTCTCTAGTGGGTAGAACTGATGCTGCGGCAGTTTGAAGTATTGCACAAGAAATCATGCTGCCGGTTGCCGGGATCATTTTTAGAAATTTCGGAAAACACGTTTTGAAAGAAATATTTCACGCGCTGAAAATCATTCTTATTTTTCCCCGAAGTGTGAAATATTTTTTCCAGTTGTGATGGGATCGTCCCGGTAAAAAACAGGGTCATTCACCGGCTATTATTGAACTGACTTTTATGATTTCCTTGGGTAGAAGAAAATTTAGGCCGCGAGTCGATCGCGCACTTTTTTAATCAAAGCTTGTAGAGTGAAAGGTTTTTGAACAAAATCAACTGCGCCAGCCTCCCGGCAAAGTTGATCTAAAAACGGATTTGCCGATACCATTATTACGGGAATATCCTTGGTTTGCTCATTGGATTTCAATTGTTTGCCCACCTCAACACCGTTAAGATAGGGCAAATCTATGTCCAACAAAATGATATCGGGTTGCGGACCCTTTCGCAAACTGTCCCCTAACTGTCCACTGAATAATGATCTCACCATAAAGCCGCTTTGGTGAAATATTGTTCGAAGAATAGTTTGAAAATCTATGTCATCATCTATAATTAAAATGGTTTTAGAGGATGGTCTTGTTTGTCTCATGTCCTATTAAGGTAAATAAACATGCCTTCTTATATTTCAAGAATGACATATTAAAATCCCTAATAGCAATCACCTGATATCCTTGAAAAATCTGAAAGCGGCAGGCAATCAACAGCTGGCCCGTGCAACAACTGAAAATTAGTTAGTTTGGTTTCTTAACTTTATTTGAAGTAAAACCACAGAGCGATGGAATTCGAAATGAACATCCATATAGCAACAATTCTAGAAGGCAACCTCAAAATTAATGACGTGGCAAAGACTTCCGGATTGCTTCCTCTATTATTTTGGCATCGGGAGTCGCATCGTAATTACTTCCGAAAAGAATTTCCGCATCCTTGTCATCATAATGAATTTTCTTTTTCGGCTGCCGGTGTATAGTATCGAGAATGAAAACTTGAGAGAATGAATAAGGTATTTTGTTTTCGTCCAGTAGTCGCTTGACGGTCTTCTTCCAATCGTATACCATTATTCGGTAACGGAGAATATCACCTTTTTCAACAGGGCTTTTAAGCGGTTGATTGTCGAGGGTGTATACAGCTAACGTCCATAAAAGATTATGGCCGTGCGTTTCGAGGGAGTTTTTTGAAATGGAGATTTCCAGACATTCAACAAGGCAATTTTGGCGTGTCGTTGTATAGGTTTCCATAAATATTAAATTTAAGGTAGAAGGGATATGAAGATAAGAATTTTCCACTGCAAATCTATTACAACCATCGTTTATCTTCAAAGATTTTGGTGCGCCTAAATCAACTATAATCTAATCTTGCGATTTTTCAATGTAAAAGAAATAGTCTTCCGGCGGCTGGTAACGCGCTGCCTTAGTAAAGGCAGCTAATTTGAAAATGGATTATAAAGCAGCATTAAGCACCGGGTAAATTGCATCCGCAATGACGTCCTTTTCAGCTTTCGCTTTTTGATGCCCCCACAT
Source organism: Cyclobacteriaceae bacterium (assembly GCA_039917935.1). Lineage (GTDB taxonomy): Bacteria > Bacteroidota > Bacteroidia > Cytophagales > Cyclobacteriaceae > Chryseosolibacter. The sequence continues at coordinate 11,223 of JBDSIM010000335.1, forward strand.
TCCCTGGAAAACAAGGCTATAACGCTTCAGATCGTCAAATGTACCTTCGTCAATGACCGAACCATCCTTGAGAATATAGACATAGTCAAATTCCGTGAGCAAGTGAAGACGGTGTAGGGAGCAGATGACAGCCTTTTGTCTGAAGGTTTTGAAAATATTGTAATAAATAGATTTTTCAGTTTGCGGATCGATACTGCTGGTTGGCTCGTCCAGCAGGATGATCTCGCTGTCACGCGCCGCCAGGATACCACGCGCCAATGCCAATCTTTGCTTTTGTCCACCAGAAAGATTCACACCTTTCTCCTGAATAAAAGTATTCAAGCCTTCCGGCATTTGGGAAAGCACCTCTGTAAACTGAGCATCATCACAAACTTTCAATATCTCATCTTTTGCGTACGGCACTCCCAACGTGATGTTATACAAAATCGTATTTTCAAAGATCTCAGGTTCCTGCGGAAACAGGGTAACCTTTGAGGCAATGCTTTCCAGGGTGGCATCATTCATATCATCGACAATAATGCGGGCGCCCGAAATGGCCGGTTGCAAGCCCCGAAGCAATGTTAGAACCGTACTTTTACCACTACCACTTTGCCCGATCAACGCAACACGGTGATCTTTCTTAATATGCATTCCAAAATCAAAAAGACCGGTGCGCTTCAATGAACCGGGTGAACGAGGGCGAACAAAATTCAAAGAATGGATATGAATTTCTTTCCATCCGATGGGTAAGGGAGCAGCAGGTTGTAATACTGGTTTTTGATCAAACGCCTTTTCTATTTCCGCTACGTTGCGAACTTCCGTATCAAACTTGAGAATTTGAGTATACTGGGAAGCGATGTCGTTGAATACGCTCGTAAATTGCGTCACATATCCAATTAAGATAATCATCCCCGCGATTGGAAAAATTTGTCCGGGTATAAGATGCTGGTAAACGTAACCAAAAACAGTGACAGCGTAAATAGTGCCTACCATCATCTGAGCGGTGAACCATTTTAGTTCATTCACGGTAATATTTTTTTTAAACGCTGGAAAGACATCGGATACTTTTTTAATAAAATGGCTGTGAACTGTCTTTTCCAGCCGAAGTGTAATCACTGTGGTTATGTTTAAGAGTGTATCAAACAGGGCAGCGGAAACTACATGTTCCCGCTCATTTACCTCACGCAAAGTCTTGATGAAAACCTTATCAAAAAGGAAGATCAAAATAATCGTTATAATCCCCAGGCCAATTCCGATGGAGCCAAATAAGGGAGAGAAATACAGCATGGCGCCAACCGAGAATACAAGTTTCCCGAATGAATACAAATAGATGAATCCGTTATGGAAAAATTGCTTCAGGGCTTCCTGAGCTTTTCTTGTTTTGTTAATCGTTGCACCGCTGTGGTTTTCCTGATGCCACTGCATCGGTAACTGCAGCACGTTGTGATACAAAGTCTGCTGAAAATTCCGACTTATCTGAAACGCCAACTTTCCCTCCATTACACGAGCCGGTCCATGAAACCCCCATTCCAAAAGTCGCAATCCCATAAACCCAATGACATATATCCAGGCGGTATGGATCACCTGTGAACCTTGTTGCTGGAGTTCGTTTACAAACCATCCGTAAAATAGCGGGTTCATCGAAACGACGACGTTGGAAATAAAAAACAT
>JBDSIM010000336.1:0-13504 GCA_039917935.1 Cyclobacteriaceae bacterium
CCCCATCGTAAATAATTACAATGGGGAAGCCTCTCACACCACGTAGCGTACGGGACCGTACTACGCGGTTCGTCAAGCATAGCGCAACGGTTTCTTTACTCCATTCGCGCCTTGGCATTACTTTAAGAAGGGGCTAATGAGCAACTCAGATACTTCTTCAACATTGCTTAAATCCCAATCGAATTTATTGCCTCCTGACGTTCAGCCCTTCATCGATTTGTGAGTCCTCCGATCTTATCGGCTCGTTCCTGTCAACTACTATGGCCTCTGCTGACTTCTCTTATATCAACACGTGATACAGAGACCTCCCCAGGTAAGATGCTTATCCTTCGATCTATCGCTGCTGTATCTACACGATCAGGTAACTCGCACCTGAAGGGCTTCGGTATGAGTGGCTACCTCACCCACCTGATCCTGCCTCGTATACAGTTTCTGTTCGTCAGTACAGATCTTTGCAGTCCTGCTTTCTTCAGCGTCTGCCTCGCAACAAACCACCTTGCAGCTTGCTATATGCATTGATGCTTGCATATCAGGGATTTGCACCCTTTGAATAACCTACTTAAATTCCCGTCTGGAACTCAAGTGCAACATACTGGGCGCACCACAGCGTGTTGCCGCAATTGGCTGTGACGTGCAACATTGAAACTGAGTGCTCCTATCAGACTTTTGTGCAGGTTGACAGTGAAGTGCGCCGAAATCGCCAACTGCGGCAACACGCAAACCGTTGTGTGCAATTTTTGGTGACAGTGCTAACATAAACTGACAGACATAAAAACAACACTATAAACGACAAGAACGGGAAAGCCGAAAACCGATTATAGTAGGCAATTACTAAATCGATAATTTAAAATGGACAACACAAGTAATCACCCAACTCCTGCAAGTATAATGCAAATTGGAACCGGCTTTTGGGCCTCCAAAATTCTTTTGGCAGCCGTAAGGTTTGAAATTTTCACTCATCTTGCAGAAAGGAAAACCATGTCGGCAAATGAATTAAAAACAATGCTGAAATTTAATTGCACCGACCGTAACGTTTATGACTTTCTGGATGCATTGACAACTTTCGGTTTCCTTAATCGTGAAGGTATCTTAGAAACGGCTAAATACTCTAACAACCTGAATGCCGATTTTTTTCTCGACAAGAAAAAACCTTCCTACATCGGAGGGATGCTGGAAATGATGAATAACCGACTCTATAAATTTTGGGGAAATCTTGAAGAGGCTTTAATGACTGGACTTCCTCAAAATGAAGTTAAATATGGGTCAGGTAATCTTTTTGAAGAGCTTTATAAATCACCGGAAAGATTAAGTGAATTCATCAATGCCATGAGTGGTATTCAAATGGGTAACTTTATGGAGTTTGCACAGAAGTTTGATTTTTCAAAATATAAAACACTCACTGATGTCGGTGGCTCCAGTGGGTTGCTTTCACTGATGGTAGCCAAACATCAAGCCCACATGAGTTGCACCAGCTTTGACCTTCCACCAGTTGAGCGCATTGCAAAGAATACCATTCAACATTTCAACTTGTCAGATAGAGTGAAAACTGCAAGTGGAGATTTCTTTTCAGGCCCAATACCTAAATCTGATATTGTTGTAATGGGAAACATTCTGCACGACTGGGATGAGGAGAATAAAATAATGCTGATTAAAAAAGCGTATGAGGCACTTCCTTCTGGTGGTGCATTTGTAGCTATTGAAGGTATTATTGATGACCAAAGAAAAGAAAACGCTTTTGGACTTATGATGAGTTTGAATATGCTTATTGAAACAGGAAAAGGTTTTGATTACACATTTGCCGACTTCAACAGGTGGACCAAAATTGCAGGCTTCAAATCAACATCTCTTGTTTCATTAGCAGGACCATCAAGTGCTGCAATAGCATACAAGTAAAACTGCATACAATAAATAAGGCTTCATGTGGCCTGAAAGGCCCAGCATGAAGCCAGTGTTGCACCGGACCTTTGATGGCGGTGAGGAAGATTTGCTTTATGGAGATTGAATGATGAGGATTTATTTTTATGGCACTGAATCAGTGCACTTCAAGAGAGGATTCTCGCTATTCCCATTTTTATTCTTTGAGTTCGTTGGACATTTTATCTAATGATTTGCATCGTTAAATTTTTAGTAGGTTTTTTTAAAGAAGCACAAAGTGGTTGCTAAACCTGTTCTATTGCAAAACGGTTGATGGTTTCATTTTGATGATAGATTGAATGAACTTTATGTCAGGAGGGCCTCTCCTGTCAAAGAAGAGTTTGGTAATCATCGTTTGTTTCTTACAAACCGGACAGCAGTCAGGGTTCGAAAAGAGAATTGAAAGCAGGTGATGCCGTCCAAAATTCCCCTCGGCAATGTTGTCCAGTTGGACTACTTTTCCTATCTTTGCATCGGTGGACAAAAAACGAGACCTTCTATTCTATCAGGATTATTTTAACGAATTCTACTCTGAACAGACGACCAAGGTTCAAAAGAAAATCCTTTGGACGTTAAGAGTGATTGAAGATCTGGAAAGGATCCCTGAGATCTACTTTAAACACTTGGCAGGGACAGACGGACTGTATGAAATTAGCGTTCAAAGCGGCAGCAATATCTATAGAATATTCTGCTTTTTCGATGACTACAACCTCGTTGTAATCGGACATGGATTTCAAAAAGAAAACACAAAAGACCCCTGAAAGACAAATTGAAAGAGGAGAAAAAATGAAACGGGAGTATTATGAAGAAAAAAAACTTAACAAGTCTAAGTGAATTTATCGACAAAAAGGTTGGTAAAAATGGGACAAAAAAGCGCGACAAATTTGAAGCTGACTATGAGGCTTTCAAACTCGGTGTAATAATCCAACAAGCAAGACAGGAAAAAGGACTGACTCAAGAGCAAGTAGCTGAATTATCGGGGACAAATAAATCCTACATTTCAAAACTTGAGAAAGATCTAAAAGATGTTCGTTTTTCGACACTCCAAAGAATAATAACTGAAGGCCTTGGCGGACACCTTGAGATTTCCATAACGTTTGAGAAATAAAGCGAGGTGGACGGCACAACCGGCAATCGAGTAGAGGCCTCACCGGGTTTTTCACCGATGAGGTGCGCCTCTCACATTTATCTGCCGAAGCTTTTGCGAGGCATGACCGCTGTACCCTTCGATTCCGAAGGGCAAGCTTGGATCTCGTATACAGCGGTTCCCGCCAGTGGTCGGGCAGGCTACTAAATTGTGGAGTTACTTTTTCGTAATAAGTGAGCATGGACTCGTAACCTTTCCTGACTAATCTTTCCAGTGTGATCGCTGTGCCTCACATTGAACTTTGGGCGACCGTCCATCCACCCAGTCTCCTTCTGCTCCACGCGTAGGCCTGACCGTTGCGAATCCCCGGACGTATCAGATTCTTTCTTCTACGATCCGGTTTCTTCCAGTCCGCCCATATGCAGTACCTCAGTCTGTTGCGCTGGGAATTCAACAAAGGACTGTATGTACGGAGCAGTTCTAGTTTTTGGCAGTTTACCACTAAAAGAGTAAATGAGGAAACCAATCTATACAAACATCAATATGCATTGGAACATCGCTGATGGCTGGTATTGGTTACACAATTCCGATCAGGAAAATGGCATTAAGCTTTGAAGCCGAATTCGAATACTCAAACCACAAAATGGTACAATTAACGGAAAAGGCGAGGCGGGCTATCAAAGTGGACAAATTGGTGGTAACATTATTCTATCATTCTAATCTCAATAAAAAGACATTCTTTTCTAAATAAAATCGCTGTTGTGTGCTACTTAATCGCCGAGAAATTGCAGTGACTAACATACAAAAAAAGAAACCCTACATTCAAGGCTAAAATTTATAACATAGCAAGTATCGGGTTCTCATTACTGAACGTCCTTATTTACCTTGTTTAATGGAAATACTAAAGCCTACAAAAAATAATCGTAGATAATAGGTCTTTAGCGTCGCCAGCAAATATATATGTACCCTTGCAGGGTGTGGTGTAAAATGGTAGTTTAGTTTTCAAATTGCGTTTGATGTTGGGGCATTGTTAGTATTCAAACCCCTGAGGTTACCTGCACCAGGGCCACAGAAGAAACTCAATCAACAATAACATTTATACGTAACAAGGGGTAAATACCTCTGAATATTTACTACTACCTAAAAACATAAGTCATGGTCAATCTGAATCGCCGGGAGTTTGTTGTTCGGACGGCAATGTGTGCCGGCGGCATTTCCCTAAGTCTTAATTCGTGTGCGCGCGATGATCGTGATATTTTAAGCGGCATACAGGATTTTATTCATCGGGTGGCTAATCCCGACGGATCATTTCGACCGGGAATCGATCCAACTTACAAAGGCACGTCAGATACTGGCCTGTCAGGTCTTGCATCTCCGGCATATGCTACAATCCTCTCCGCCACCTTTGGATGGTCTCTCCCATATCCTGATGAAACCGCTGCATTTTTCCAATCCTGCCAAAAATCCGACGGTGCCTTTTATCCGACAACGGGAAGCATGGATCAAGCCGCCCCGCTCGCCAAATTATACAATACTGTCCAGGCAATCGTATCGCTCCGCATCATGGGTGTTAAACCGCGGTTTGACCCGATGCCTGTGATCGAGTATTTTTTTAAGAACGGAGAATTCAAGGAGCTACCACTGTATACTACAAGTTTCTTTCCCTTGTTCTTTTGCGCAGTCGGACAGAAAATGCCGGAGTTTATAGACAGCAAGATGCGCGAATATATTATTCGTGAGCAAAAAGAGGACGGTTATCTACAGGACCATGTTGCCTCCACTTTTCATGCCGCACATTATTTCCGACTGGTGGGCGAGCCCACACCAAAAGCTGATGCCATGATTAACCGTGTGCTCCGGGACCAGAAGAAAGATGGTTCCTGGCATTTGCGCGAGCCCGAATGGGATGTTCATGCGTGTTTCGACGCGCTTTATATTCTCCGGCAATTAACTGATCCGACGGACCCGCGTACCCGGGAACCCTATAAGAAAGCAACTGAGTGGATACTGACGTGCCGTAAACCCGATGGCGGATTCGCTCATTTCCCGGAAGAGACTATTTCCGACATGGACGCAGTATATTTCCATACAGGCGCCCTGATTGAATCAGGTTTTCTACGGCCTCGCAGTAATCTCAAGAATGAGGAAATCCTGGGATGGGGTCATGCCATGGTTCCGGGGAAAAGGTATTCGTGCATCTGAAATTATCCGAGTATGATTCACTTGCTAAGCCGACTGTGAATAACCACCGAAGTCCCGGTATCAGAAATATAACTCCCGTTAAAGGCTTACACTCAATTGAATTCATGTCTGAGAAATAACCCAAGGTTATTTGTATTGGTAAATGACGCAATCCCGGATTCATTAATATCCGCACCCAGTCTATACTGCCAGGTGCTGCTTTTTAATCCCAAACGCAACCGTTGTATATAACTATAATTTGCCTCAACCTGGGTAGGGAATGCATTCACCAATTCCAATTGCGCGAAAATATTTAGTTTATCCGATAGCCTGGGTTCGAATCGCGTCAGAATAAAAAAGTCGATGTATGGATTGTTCATGGTTTCGGCTACCAGCCATGAAAAAAAAGTAAAACTATTTTTGTGATGAAAGTCTGAATACCCGCCTTTGGAAATACACCACTCTGAAAAATCTGCACAACGGCCACCGGTGCAAAACCTTTTAGCGTTTGAAGATTGTAAGAAATTGCTTGGGTGAAACCAAGGTCCCGATGACTTGAGAAATACTTTTAATAGAATGAATGCAGTAACTTAAGGCGTCGAAAGAAATGAAAATATTGGAGCTGTAAAACAAACGGTCGACATGGATGATGAGAGGCAGCAGAATTTGATTACTGCCATCCGTACAGATAGTTATTGGATTCTGACCGATTGCTGAATCTTAACCCGATGTTTCAAAGCTTTTACAAAAATAAATCATTAAAAAAGCGTCATTAACATAGTAATTTCTGAAAGTTTTTGATTTATCTTGGGATGTATTTTTAACCCCGCTTTTTCCTAGACGCTAAACATTACACTATGCAAAATACTATACCCAAATTGATATTCAGTTTGCTCTTTCTGTCCGCTTCATTACTGGTGTCTGCACAAGACAGGCAAGTAAGTGGAAAAGTAACTTCCAATGAGACTAACGAGGGGCTTCCCGGAGTGAATATTATTGTGAAGGGCACGAGCCGCGGCACGACGACCGATGTGAATGGTAATTTTCAGCTGAACATTGAAAACAATGATGAGATCCTGGTTTACAGTTTCATTGGCTATGAAACATCCGAAGTAACCATTGGAAACCAAACTAACCTGAACATAAAACTGAAGCAGGATATCAGAGCCCTTGAAGAAGTGGTTGTGGTGGGTTATGGTACGCAGAAAAGGGCGGACCTTACCGGAGCCGTTGGCGGAATCAGGGCCTCGGATGTGGATATTGCCTCCAAACCCGTTACCAGTGCTGATCAATTACTTGCAGGCCGTGTCGCCGGCATTCAGATCTCTAACCGAAGTGGCGACCCGGGAGCACCTATTGATGTGCGTATCCGTGGCATAGGCACTGCTGGGGTCAACTCTCCACTGTGGGTGATTGATGGAATGCCCATTGTTCAAACCACAAACATTACGGTGAACACGGGATCTTCCACAGAAACAAACCCCCTGGCTGGGATTAATCCTTCTGATATTGAGACCATAGATGTTTTGAAGGATGCCTCCGCCGCCGCTATTTATGGAGCGCGCGCAGCCAATGGTGTCATTATTATTACCACCAAAAGAGGTAAGGAGGGAATGGCCACCGTTTCTTACGATGGATATTTCGGTGCGGGTCAAGCATCGAAAAAACTCGAAGTCCTGAACAAGAGCCAGTACATTGACATCCAAAATAAGTTAGGCAGGGATTACAGTTCTTTTAGCAACAAACCTGAAGTTAATTGGCAAGACGAAGTTTTTAGGAATTCATCGGTTAAAAGTCATAACCTCGGGGTGACCGGGGGTAGTGCTACCGCCAATTATTTTGTTGGTGCCAACTTTATGGACCAGGCAGGAATTGAGCCGGGACAATCATTTAAGCGCTATTCCATCAAGGCCAATTCCGATATTAAAGTAGGAAAATTTTTAAAGTTTGGTGAGTCACTCCTATTGAGTTCAGTTGACCGCAGCGTGCAGGCAGAGGAAGCCACATTCTCAGGTTTTGGAGCAGCACGGAACCAACCATTTTTTCAGGTTTATGATCCCAGTAACCCCACCGGTTATTATTTAGAGACCGCAGAAAATCGCGGGCAAGGCGGAGGCAGTCAGAACTTCTTGATGCGCACTGATCCTGAGTTTAATTATACAACCGTTCTGGCTCGAAAAGTTTTGGGGACTCTTTATGGCGAACTTGAGATCATCAAGGGTTTGAAATATCGTATCTCAGGAGGTTTTGATTACAACGTTGGAGACGGAAACTATTATGGCGGGCCTGTGAACTTCGATGGGACTGCAAGGCCGACTTTTCTGGTGCAGGAGCGCCCCATAGAAACCACAACCAATTTTAACAATACGCTTACTTATATTAAAGGAGTGGGAAAACACAACTTCACCCTTTTGGTTGGCCACGAAGAAACTAATTTTCGATTTGAAAAGGTAAGGATCCAGGGCAGCGACCTGTTCAATCCCGCTATTAAATTTGCTTCCACCGGTGTTCAGGTAGGCGCGGCAAACGAAGCCGACCAGTGGGCTTTGCGCGGATATCTCGGCAGGGTAAACTATTCTTTTGATGACAAATATCTGTTCACTTTCAACGTCCGAAATGATGCCTCCTCCAGATTCGCAGAAGCCAATCGCTCGCAGACATTTCCTTCTATCTCGGCAGGTTGGAGGCTAAGTGAAGAGGCATTCTTTCCAGAAAACAGTTTTTTGGATGATGTGAAAATCAGAGCAGGCTGGGGAGAATTGGGAAACCAGAATACAGGAACCAATTTCGCATACCTGTCCACCCTGCATCCATTTATTTTTTATGTAGTGGGTACGGGAACACAAACTGTGGTCAGAGGCCCGGCGCCAATCGTATTTGCGAATCCCGATTTGAAATGGGAAACCAGTACAACGACAGACATTGGGGCTGACATCAGTATGTTACAGGGAAAAATTGACCTGACGTTTGATTACTACAGAAGGATTACCAACGATGTGCTATTGGGTTACCCGGCTCCTTATACTTCCGGCTTTTTTCTGCCCATTGATGCCAACTTAGGTCAGATATTAAACAGCGGAATTGAGCTTGCGATTAATTATAACAACAAATCAAGAGCTCTTACCTACAATATTGGGGGAAACATCACTACCATTACGAATGAGGTCCTTGACCTGGGTGGCATTCCCGAAATCATCTCCGGCGTAGGTGGTGCCTCTTCCCATAGGACGGTGGTGGGTGAATCCATTGGTAGCTTCTATGGATATAAAACAGACGGTATTTTTCAAAACCAGGCGGAAATAAATGCCGCGGTTCCCGATAACATTTCTAATGGAAGAACTCCCGGTGACATCCGTTTTGTCGATGTTAACAAAGATGGAAAAATTGACTCTCAGGACAGGACCAATCTGGGCAGCTCCATTCCTAAATTTTATTACGGCATAAATCTGGCTGCAGCATATAGTGGTTTCGACGTCTCTATTTTGCTACAAGGGGTAAGTGGGCAAAAAGTTTTCAATGGTGTTCGTGCACAGATGGAGGATTTGAGGGGTTCGCAGAATTTCCTGGTCAGTACGCTCGATCATTGGAAGGGAGATGGCAGTAGCACTTCCATGCCTCGACTGAGTGTGGATGATGACAATAACAACAACCGGTATTCTGACCGTTGGATTGAGAGTGGCAGTTTCATGCGCATCCGGAATTTCCAGATTGGATATGGTATCCCCACTGATAAATTGAAAGAACTCACAAATGGTGCCGTCAGCCGTTTTCGTGTTTATGTTGCCGCACAAAACCTGTTGACATTTACCAAATACACTGGTTTCGATCCTGAAGTTACTCGCGGGTTCAGTTTCCAAAAAGGGGAAGCACCTTTGGCTAACGGACAGGACTCAGGTGGCTCACCCCAGCCCAGGATCCTACAGGTCGGCTGGCAGGTTTCGTTTTAATTGATTGCATACTATCACAAATAAAAAATTGATAAAATGAAAAAGATTATATTCCTGATCGTGATATGTTTAGCGATCAATTCTTGCAATAATCTGGATTTGGTTCCGCTGGATAAACTGCCCTCAAACAGCTATTATAAAACAGCAGCAGAATTTGATGGTGCCATGTTCGCAGCCTATTCTACTATCCAGGACTTTTGGGGTACCAGCACAGAAACCCTCGGGGAATTCGGTGAGTACTGGAAAATAACAGTAACCATTACAGATGACATGACGGCCGAGCCAGGTTCAGACAATGAATCCAAAAATGCTGACAACCTGAACATCAACGCTGGTGATAAACCATTTGGCGCCATTTATACGCAGATCTATGAAGGCATTTACCGGTCCAATACAGTGTTGGAACACCTGGCGATGGACAATGAACTCACTGCTGCGGAAAAAACATTGTATGAAGGCGAAGCGAAATTTCTTCGCGCCTTCTTCCACTTTGAAGCGCTGAAACTATTTGGCACACCACCCTTGGTTTTAGTAACTCCGAAAAGTCTGGCAGAATTGAGTTTCACAAATGCCACCAAGGACGCACTATTCACAGCGATCCTTGCAGACTTCAATACAGCCTTCACTAATTTACCCGCAGCGTGGGATGCCGGCAATACTGGCCGGGCAACCAAGTGGGCAGCCAAAGCATTCATTGGAAAAGTGAATGTCTGGAAAAACGATATGCCTGCTGCTGTCGCTGCTTTTGGTGATGTTATTGCCAATGGGCCTTATCAATTGATTGACACCAACAAACCACAGGAGGATCTGGAAGATGTTTTCGCTTTAGACAATGAAAACAATGTTGAATCAATTTTTGAAATTCAGTTTGGAGGCCCCCACTCTGACGACAACATCTGGGTATTTGATGATACCCACTCAGAAAGTTTTAAAGCATCGCAGGGTACCGGTCGCAGTTGGTTTTGGGACGCCGGAAACTTTGATGCACCTGACGGCGCTCCAGGAGGGAAACTTGGTTTTTGGATGCCCACTCAGGATTTAGTGGATGCTTTTGAACCTGGAGATGAACGATTGGGTTCTTTTATTTACCAGACCGGTGATAAGTATTATGTTTGGTCGGGTGGAGCCACAGAGGTAGATTATGATCCGTTGTGGTCTTCTACTGGTTACACGGTTAAAAAATATGGTGGCCAGCGGAATGTTGTGAGCGGAGCATTTTCCGGGAACGAACAAGGGAATTTTAACAACGAAAGGATATTCCGCTTTGCGGAGCTGAAACTTTTGTATGCCGAAGCTTTATTGACAACCAATCCCGCTTTAGCCACTCAGCAGGTAAATGACGTGAGAGACCGCGCTGGCCTCCCGGATTTGGCAGGAACGGCAACGCTTGCCGATATTCAACAGGAGAAACGTGTTGAGCTGTGCTTTGAACCGCACCGGTGGTTTGATATCGTTCGATGGGATATAGGAGCAACAGTTTTCCCTGGCGATTGGGATCCTAAATTTAAGGTTTTCCCTTTCCCACAAAGTGAGATAGACCGCACAAAAGGTTCAAGCCAAAAAATTTCCCAGAACCCCGGCTACTGATTCTTAGAGGTTTTTAATCTTTTAAACAGCGAAGGATTTCTTCGCTGTTTTTTTATATTGACGCATGCCTGTTCTTTTAAAGTTTTTCATACTTCTTTTTGTGCCATTCATTTTCTCTGGATGCCAGGATAAATCTCAACCGTTATTTCAGTCTGTCAATTCGGAATCGTCCGGTATCAGGTTCTCCAATAACCTCGTATATACCGATAGCCTCACCATATTGGATTTTGAATATCTATACAACGGAGGGGGTGTGGGCATTGGCGACATCAATAACGATGGATGGCAGGATATCTATTTCTCCGGCAACATGACCTCAGGCAAATTATACCTTAATCAAGGAAACTGGAAATTTGAAGATATTACCGAAAAGGCCGGAATCACAACCTCCGTGTGGGTCAATGGAGTTACCATGGTCGATATCAACCAGGATGGACACAAAGATATTTATCTTTGTGTATCCGGGACCCGCAATACGCCAGCCAGGAAAAAGAAAAATCTTTTATTCATTAACAATGGCGATAATACCTTTACAGAATCGGCATCGCGTTATGGGTTAGAAGGAACAGACCATAATATGCAGGCAACCTTTTTTGATTATGATCAGGATGGGGACCTTGATGTTTACTTGTTAAGAAATGCGTTTGTTGATTATAGCCGCAATAGAGCCAGGCCGAAATCTGTAAAAGGTGAATCGTCCACTACAGATCAGCTTTACCGCAACAATGGAGATGAAACGTTTTCCGATGTTTCAGAACAAGCAGGAATTCTGATTGAAGGGTTCGGGCTGGGTGTCCAGGTAAGTGATCTAAACGACGACAACTGGCCGGATATTTATGTGTCCAACGATTTTATTACAAATGATCTTTTATTCATAAACAATCAGGACGGAACATTTTCTAACCGGGCTGCTGAATATTTTAAGCATCAAACCTATAATGCCATGGGCAACGATATTGCCGATATCAACAATGATGGGTTGTTGGATATTGTCGAGGTGGATATGCTTCCCGAAGATAATTTGCGCTGGAAGGTAACCATCATGGGCAATAACTATGATGAGTTTGAAAATAGTTTACAGTACGGATATGAACCCCAGTATATCCGAAATACGCTGCAGCTTAATAACGGAAATGGATCCTTCAGTGAAATTGGATATCTGGCAGGCATTGAAGCTACTGATTGGAGTTGGGGCCCGCTGTTGGCAGATTATGATAATGATGGCTTAAAGGATTTATTTATTACCAATGGCTATCGCCAGGATATTACCAATCTCGACTTTATTAAGTTCAGCGAAACTACCTTGCGCATGGGCACGGTTCAAGGAAATAAAAATGAGCGCCTCGAAATGCTCAGAAAAATTCCTGGCATTAAAGTTCACAATTACCTGTACAAAAATAATGGGGACTTAACCTTTAAGGATCATTCCGAAATATGGGGCCTGTCAGATCCATCATTTTCAAATGGCGCGGCCTATGGTGATCTTGACAATGACGGCGACCTGGATTTGATCATTAACAACATCGATGCAACGGCTACGATTCTGAAGAATTCCATGGCAAACAGTAACGGTAAATTAACTTCTAATTTCCTACGTGTAAATTTTGCAGGCCCGCCTCTTAATCGCGAGGGAATTGGAGCAAAAGTTTATGTAAGGAACAAAACAGGATTGCAATATCAGTTTTTTACCCCTTTCAGAGGATTTTTATCGTCCGTTGAACCCTATCTTCATTTTGGTTTACGCAACGATTCCATGGTGGACACCCTGGAAGTAATTTGGCCGGACGGCCGATACGAATTGCTCAAGAATATAAAAGCCAATCAGGTTCTTACCCTCGACTACGCCTCAGCAACCGCGGTTATAAAAAAGGATAGTGAAACAAAAAGTCCTTTACTTTTTGCAGAAGTCTCCCCTGAGAATGGCATTCACTATAGGCATAAAGAAAATGATTACGTCGATTTCAAAGTCCAGCCTCTCCTTCCGCACATGCATAGCCGAAACGGGCCCGGAATTGCTGTCGCCGATGTCAATGGCGATGGCCTGGAAGATTTCTATGTGGGCGGGGCAACCAACCACTCAGGGGCAATGTTCATTCAACAAACCAATGGAAAGTTTAAGAAAGGATCCGCATCCAAGATCGATAGTCTTTCTGACGATATGGGCGTTTTGTTTTTTGATGCCGATAATGATAACGATGCCGACTTGTATATCGCCAGCGGGGGATCCGAGCATGTAAAAGGTTCGCTCCTGTATGAGGATCATTTATACCTCAACGATGGAAAAGGAAATTTTAAAAAACACATGGACGCACTTCCGGATATCTATCAAAGCGGATCCAGTGTGATCGCCGCAGATTATGATCGCGATGGAGATCTGGATTTGTTTATAGGAGGAAGAATTATTCCTGGGGAATATCCCCTGCCAGCAGACAGCTACATCTTAAGAAATGATACTGATAAGACCGGGTGCAGATTTACCGATGTTACAAAAGAAATTTCGCCCGGCTTCCTGAAATTAGGCCTGGTAACTTCTGCCTTGTGGACCGATATGGATAACGATGGCTGGATGGATCTAATGATCGTGGGGGAGTTCATGCCCATCACGGTTTATAAAAACAATGCCGGAAAATCTTTCACACAAATAAACAAAGAGGGTTTCGCAAACACATCAGGGTGGTGGAATAGTTTGACAGCGGGAGATTTTGATAATGACGGAGACATGGATTACATCGCAGGCAATCTTGGATTGAACACGCGATACAAAGGAAGTGAAAAAGAACCGTTGTGT